>DATEUK010000177.1:0-6504 GCA_035283165.1 Thermoplasmata archaeon | reverse complement strand
ATGAGGAAGCCATTCCGAGTGGCAATTGCGCTAGCGGTCGTAGCCCTCGTCGGAATCATGCTGGCCGTGCCGTTTTACACGCCGGTGGCCAGTGCGTCCGGCGACACGAGGCAGGGGGCGGGGATCTTCACCGTCGGCGGGCAGGACCAGATGAAGACGCGGAACTGGTTGCCGGCCATCGCGAACGACGTGTGGACATCGGACGTCCTCGGCCGGGTCTACGACACGGTGGGCCAGACGCACCCGGTGACGGACGCGCTCGTGCCGTACATCATCAAGGGTGTGGACGACAACGGCGACGGGACGTTCCAGCGGTCCGAGAAGGGCGACTTCCTGAAGGCGCCCTGCCCGGCGCCGTGCGCGGACCCGGTCGAGTGGCGCCGGAACATCACGGCGTACTACGACTTCAACGGTGTGGTTTACCACGACGGCACTCCCGCGACGATCGGGGACGTGATGTTCAATTACATCCTGCAGTCCCTCAATGCGCGGTACAACACGGACCTGCGGGTGTTGTGGGACGACCCGAACTCGGCTGCGTTTCCGGCGAACCGCCACTTGAACATCCAGTACCTGGGTTGTGCCGCCGCAATCGACTGGGAAGGCTCCTCGGCTCTGCCCGGGGATCAGAACAAGCGGTGCGGCCTGCGGTTCTATCTGCAGGACGACTTCGCCTTCTTCTACCGGTACACCCTGGCGGGCTTGACGCTGTTTCCGCGGCATCTCTTCGAGCAGACGGGTGGCGGGAGCCACCCGGTGACCGCGACGTGCCCGGATTCCGACTGGGGGAACGCGATCTACCCTGACACTTGGTCGGTCGCTTCCCTGCGGCTCCAGGGCGTCCCGACAGACGAGACGGCGATCTCACCGTTCAACTACCCCTGCGCCGAGGCGTGGCAGATGACGGACGCGGACGTGATCGGCACGGGCCCGTTCAAGTTCGGGACCTGGGCGTTCGGTCAGTTCACGCGGGTCGACAAGAACCCGAACTTCTTCTGGGGCGTGGACAACTCCAAGCAGCCCGGGGATCCCGGGTACATCCTCGACCCGGACCTGCCGAAGTACATGCACCAGCCGTACATCGACGCAATCCTGTACAAGATCTACCGGACGACCCAGCTTGGTGTGCTCGCGCTCCGGTCGGGTGAGATCGACTACTACCACTGGAGCGTGCCGCCGGAGTTCGTGCCGGAGCTGCTCAACGACCCGAACGTGCGGGTCTGGTCGAACGCGGAGCCCGGGTTCTTCTACCTGTCGTACAACATGCGGCGCCAGCCGTTCGGGTACACGACGTACCCACCGGGTGACTCGAGGGTCGATGACACCGGCATCCAGCTCCGCAAGGCGATCGCGCACCTGATTGACAAGCCCACAATCGTACGGACGCTCCTTCAGAACTACGGCGTCATCGCGGACGGCGTCGTGGCCCCTTCGACCACGTTCTGGTACAACGCGACCCTGCCGAAGTACCCGTACAACCCGGCCCAGGCGGCCCTGATTCTCGACCAGCAGGGCTGGACGGACCCTTCGGGCCCATGCCAGACAGACGGGACAGGCTGCCGGAGCCTGCCCGTGATCGGGACCCGGCTGATTGAGATCATGACGCCGCAGGCGGACTACGACCCGATTCGCGCCTCTGCGGGCGCGATGATCGCCGCCGCGGCCCGCTCCGTGGGCCTGAACATCAACTCGAAGGCGACCGCGTTCGGTGCGATTGTCCAGGCGATCGACGCCCGGGACTTTGACATGTTCATCCTAGGGTGGCGCATCGGGAATCCGGACCCGGACTACATGTTCAGCTTCTTCCACAGCTCGAACGCTGCGGCGGGGCAGAACTACCCGGGCTTCTACGACACGCTGTTCGACACCGTGATGTCCGCGAGCCGGAAGGAGCTCGATGAGGCCGTGCGCCAGCAGGAAATCAAGTGGGCCCAGGGCATCCTGTCGGACCGGCTTCCGTACGACGTCCTGTACTACCGCACGGTCATCGATGCCCAGCGCGAGGACCGCTTCGTGAACTTCAGCGTGTCTGCGGGTACAATCTGGAACTACTGGTCCCTGATCGGCATCAAGCAGCCGACGACAAAGTTCATCCGGGCCGTGGTTTCGGTGCCCTCCGCGATCGTCGAGGGAGGTTCGACTGCGGTCACCGTGACGGTCCGGGACCAGGCCGGCGTCGCGGTCCAGGGCGCCACGGTCACGCTGACCGTAACCGCGGGTAGCGGGACCTTCACGGGTGGCCCTTGCACGGGCACGAACGCCTGCACGGGCCCAACGGGCTCGGGGGGAACGTTGACGGTCACGTACAACGCGCCCGCGACGGTGCCCGGGAACCCGAACGTCGAAATCAAGGTGACCGCGCGGTCCACGGACCCGGAGGTACCGGTCGACTCGAGACAGAAGGTCGTCACGATCTTCGCAACAGGTGTCCAGTTCCTGTCGATCACCTCCATCCTGACGACGGGTGACCTCGTCCCGGAGGGCGAGAGCCTCGTGTTCGGCCTGGATGTACGGGACCAGGACGGGAACCTCGCGAACACCGCGTCGGTGGGCCTGACTCTGGACAACCCGGCGGCCCAGGTGACCCCGGCCACCGGGTCGGCGTCCTCGATGCGGTCGAACATCGTCTTCCGGGCGCCCTCGGCAATCACCACAAGCCCGGCGACGTTCACCGTGACGGCGACGGCGACCCTGACGGGGTACCAGGACGCGTCGACGGACATCGACTTCACCGTCGTAAAGATCACGAATACGGTGACGTGTCCGGACGGATCCGTTGTGCCGGCGGGCACTCCGTGCCCGACCCGGCCAATCCCGTCCTTGGGCGTCCTGCCGATTCTGGCCGTGATTGGGATTGCAGCGGTCGTGTACAGCGTGATGCGACACCGAAAGAAGGGGGCATAGCCCCCTTCCCCTTTCCTTTTGTATAGTCGAATCCTTTAGGGGAGAGGGACCCGGGTCGCGGGGGCGGAGCACGGATGAGGCTCAGGACGTACCTAGTGCGGCGGGCGATTCACACCGTCATCACGTTGCTCGTCGTCCTCGTCCTCCTGTTCGTCATCTTCCGCCTGATGCCCGGGGACCCGACCCGGTTCTTCATCGCTCCGGGGCAGCCGCCGCAGGTCCGCGACGAAATCTGCGTGAACTTCGGCCTGTGCAAGTGGGTG
Organism: Thermoplasmata archaeon; assembly: GCA_035283165.1. Classification (GTDB taxonomy): domain Archaea; phylum Thermoplasmatota; class Thermoplasmata; order RBG-16-68-12; family EA-27; genus EA-27. Next base: position 3,337 of record DATEUK010000177.1, on the reverse strand, counting down.
CCCGAGGCAGGGAACGGGTACGAGGGCCAGATGCAGGCGGGGCAGGTCGGCCCGTACAACATCACGGCGCGGGTGTACGACACGCTCGGGAACCCCGGGCAGTTCGTCTTCGTGTACAACAAAATTCCGGACCGGAATGAGCAACGCAGGAGCTCCCCGCCCCTGTATGTCCTCGACGTCACGTTCGCCGCGCCTGGGGAGGCCCCGCAGCCCAACCTCCCGTACGCCGAGGCGGGGGCCACAATCTCGATCCGAGCTCGGCTGGAGCTTGTCCAGCCAGGGAGCGCGACGACGAGCCTGACGGTCCGGAAGCCCGACCTCAATTGGACGCCGCCGACGCCCGGGACACCGGAGGGGAACGTCTCCCGGTGGGACATCGCCGCGACCTTCAATGGGACCTACTGGGGCGTTCTCAGCGCCACGCACAGCCTCGGGCCGTCCGTGAACTTCACCCTCGGTTTCGCCATGAACAACCCCGTCCCCGGCTTCCAGCTCGTCGACAACAAGTTCTACGGGTACGCGCCTCTGTTCCCGACAAACATCGCAATCATAGGCGTGAACGTCACTTCCTCCGCGGCCCCAATCTCGAACGTGACCGCGCGGGTGGAGTCCCAGGGCGGGCGGTTCATCCAGGACCCCGTGCGGCTCCGCCATCCCTTCCGGGCAGAACGCCGGAGCCTCGCAGAGCAGTTCCCGATTTACTTCATGCAAATGCTAACCGGGAACTTCGGTGACTCCTTTTACACCCGCATCCCCGTGAAGGACGAAATCGCAATTCGGATTGGACCGACACTCCTCCTGTTCGGGTCCTCGGTCGTAATATCGTATCTATTAGGGATCCTGCTCGGGGCCGTCCTCGCGTGGCGGCGCGGAAGCAGGATGGAGCTCTCCGCGATTATCGTGAGCCTGTTCTTCTACTCGATGCCCGTCTTCTGGTTCGGACTCGTCCTCCTCTGGTTCTTCTCGTACAGTCTGAAGGCGTTCCCGTTGCAGGGGATCGGTGGCTTCGACCCCTCCACGGGCCAGCCTCTGACGGGGTTCTCGATGGTCGCCGACGTGCTGTGGCACATGGCCCTCCCACTCGGGAACCTCGTCATCCTAGGCCTCGCCGGCCACGTCCTTCTGATGCGGAACAGCATGCTCGAGGTGATGGGGGAGGACTACATTCTCACCGCGAAGGCGAAGGGCCTGCGCGAGCGGACCGTGATGTACAAGCACGCCGCCCGGAATGCCCTCCTCCCTGTCGTGACGGCCCTCGCGATTTCGATTGGCGGGGTGATCAGCGGCGGCGTGTTGACCGAGACGATATTCTCCTGGCCGGGAATGGGCTTCTTCCTCGTGCAACGGACGCTCCAGCAGGACTACCCCTCCGTCCAGGCGGCGTTCTTCATCCTCGCGGTGATCACGATTCTGGCGAACACGGTCGCGGACGTGTTGTACGCGTACCTGGACCCGCGCGTGAGGCTGTAGGATGTTCAGCCGGAAGCGAATCCGCGACAAGTACGTGAGTTGGCGGAAGCTCTTCCTCCAGAACTGGTCCCTGTTCAAGGCGAGCAGAATCGGACTCGTCGGCCTCGGGATTATGATCGCGTTCATCATCATTGCCTTTCTGGCTCCGTTCATGGGCCTGCGGGACCCCTTGTACTGGCTCGCCCCCGAGACGGACACAATCGCGGTGAAGGAGTGGTGGAGCTTCGAGGTCCGGCCGGACAATCCGTATCTGTGGGGGCAGAATGGCACATCGGATCACGCGGTCGGATTCAGTACGTTCGTCTACCAGTCGGGAGGTGATCCGCGAGCAGGTCGGATCTACGTGGCGGAGGCGGACAAGATTTTCGCCCTCGACCCCAGCAACTACGGCCTCCCGGTCTGGGGATGCGTCGCATTCCAGGCGGACTCCCGGGTCACCACCGACCCCGTCGTCCTGAACTACGGGGACTTTCGCGGGATCCCCCTCGCGGACCAGTACCTGCTGTTCGGCACGGAAGCAGGGACGGTGTACGCTGGGCCCGATAACACGGCGGATTGTCCGGTCCCTCTCACGAGGAATCTGGGCGCGCCGATTACTGGGATTGCCGCCCTTACCGTCGATCTCCTTCCCGGGAACACAACTCGGGATGCCTTCGTAGTCGGCACCGCGGACGGTCGGCTTCTCGCGTACACGGTTCACGACGTGAACGGGACGTTTTACCAAGAGCTGTGGAACACGACATTGAGCGTGGGATACCCCGTCCTCCTCGCGGGTTCCGTGGTCCGTACGAACGCCGGGGCGCCGACCTCGTCGCCCGCGTTCTATTACTCGGGTGTCAACGAGTCCCGCCTCGGCGAGGCGGTCTACGCAGGGACCGGTGACGGGAGGGTCTGGGGCATTTGGATGTCGAACGGGACGGTCCGTCCGGGCTGGCCGGCCATCCTTGCCGACGGCGCCCCGTTGTCAAGCCCGCCGGTTGTCCAGCCTGGCGCGGAGCTTACACCGAGCGTGCCCACGCTAGTGTACGTGGCAACGAAGGAAAAGCCGCAGTCCCAGGGCGGCACGAACGTGACGAAGGCGTACGTCCTCTATGCGGACAACGGTCGCCCGCTCGACACGTGGCGGGATGCTGCGGGCGCGGCTTCGGACGGTGGCCTCCCGATCACGTACAGGGGGTTCGCCACCGGCGTCCCGAACTCCCCCGTCGTGTACGGGGCGACAATCTATCTGACGACGCGGGACGGCTGGCTCTACGCACTGAACCGGGATCCCGTGCGCGGTCTCAGCAACGAGATCAAGACGCCCGCCGCGGGCGTCCTCTGGGCCTTCCGGGACGATTCGTACCGCCACGACGCGAGTCACCAGACTGTGTTCACCGCGTCGCCGTACTTCTTCAACGACCTCACCCTGCTGATAGCCACCGGGTCCTACAACAACGGCACGGCGCAGCCTTGGGACGACCTCGGCCTGATTTACGTGTTCAACGGCGCGACGGGGTCCCTGACGTGGAAGAAGTCGTTCCCGCACGGACTCTACGGGATGGCGCCCGCGTGGAAGGACCGGGTGAACACGCTCCCGGCGGTCTGGTTCGCGACGTACCGCGGCGACGTGTACTCGTACAGCATCGCGGGCCAGTTCCTCGCCCCGCTCCCGCCGAACTGGGCGTCCTCGAGGCCGTACGACAGCGGGAACTACTACATCCTGGGCACGGACGCCCGCGGGCGGGACATCTTCAGCCAGCTCCTCTGGGGCAGCCGCATCGCCCTCCTCGTCGGGTTCGCGTCCGCGTTCTTCACGATCTCGATCGGCGTGATCATCGGTCTCGTCGCAGGCTTCCTCGGCGGCCGGGTCGAGTCCGTGCTGATG
>DATEUK010000176.1:0-6935 GCA_035283165.1 Thermoplasmata archaeon | reverse complement strand
CCCCCCGAGCAGGCCGCGCTGATCCGAGACGCGCTCGGTGGCCCCCGGCCGGACCGAGACCTCGCGGACAAGGCGCAAGACGCCCTCGAGGAACGACGCTTCCCGGAGGCCCTCGAGGTCTTCGACGAACTCGTCCGGATGAATCCAGAGGACACGGAATCCTGGGTGAACCGGGGCGAAGTGCTCGCGCTCCTCAATCGGATGGATGAGGCGACCACCTCGTACGAGCGCGCCCTGGAGATCGATCCGGACCATCGGGCCGCGCAATCGGAGCTCGCGAACCTCCTGTTCGAGATGGGAAGCTATGGCCCCGCGGCCGCCACCCTGCAAGGGGTGCTGAGGCGGTCGCCGGGGGACGCGGACCTCTGGCTCAAGCGCGCCGCCGGGCTTCTCACGAAGGGCAAGGCCGCGGAGGCGACCCTCGTGTACAACGCGGTGCTGGACGCGGATCCCGCGAACCTCACCGCAGGCCTCGCGCTCGCGGACCTTCTCCTCGCCATGGGGGACATGACGGCCGCGGATCGGGAGTACCAGCGCGCGCTGCACCACCACCCGGACGCACCCGAAGCCCTCCTGAAGAAGGGACTCCTGCTGAACCGCCAGGGGCGCTGGGGCGCCGCGATCCAGCTGTTCAACCGCGCGATCTCACTCTCGTGGGAATACCGGGAGGCGTGGGCCGCGAAAGGGCAGGTCCTCCTCGCGCAGGGCAAGCCGAAGGACGCGTTGGAGTGTTTCGACAAGCTCCTCACCTTCGACGAGAGCTCCGACGAGGCATGGCTCGGAAAGGCGGAGGCGCACGTCGCGCTCGGCGATAACGACAAGGCGGCGGAAGCCGCAGGGCGGGCGCTCGCGCTGAACGCCGGGAACGAGGATGTACGGGCCCTGCTCAGCCGGCTCCGGGATTCCGTGGTCCGGCGGACGGGGCCTGGTCCCGAACCCAAACCCGAAGATGTGGGGCCCGAGGGGCTCGTCGAGACCGGGGACGACCTCCTCGACTCCGGGGATGCGGACGGGGCTCTGCGCGCGTTCGACGACGCCCTGGCCCGGGACGCGAAGGATCCGCGCGCGTGGTTCGGGAAGGGGCGGGCGCTCCACGCGCTGGAGCGATACAGCGAGGCCGTCCGCTTCTTCACGGGGGCGGTGGAGCTCGCGCCCGCGAAGGACGAGTACCGCCGCTGGCTGGCCGTGTGCGTGGACCGGTGGCGGAGGGAGGGGAAGTGATCGACCCGCGCTCCCTCCCCAGCACCGTTGCGCTCGAGGACGTGCTCCGGAGGGGGCGCGAGGAGTTCGACGCGGGCCGCGTCGAGGGCGCCCTGAGGACGTTCGACGCCGCGATCCGGATCAAGCCGACGTACGCGCCCGCATGGCGCGCGAAGGGGCGCGCCCTGCGCGTCACGGGCGACTCCCAGGCCGCCCTAGACTGCTACGCGGAAGCACTGCGGCACGAGCCAGAGGACGAGACATCGTGGTTCGGCCTCGCGCTCGCGCTCCACGCGCTCGGTCGGCGGGAGGAGGAGGTCGCCGCGTACGATGAACTCCTCCGACGCAACCCCCGCAGCGTGGTCGCGTGGACGAACAAAGGCGTGACGCTCCACGAGGCGGGCCGGTACGAGGAGGCGCTCGCGTGCTGCGACCGGCTCCTCGCGCTCCGACCGGAAATCGCCGCAGCCTGGAACAACCGCGGCGCCGCGCTCCTCCGCCTTCGACGGCTCGAGGAGGCCCTGGTGGCGATCGACGAGGCGCTCGCGCTGGACCCGGTGTTCGCGGACGCCGCCGCCAACCGGCGGTCGGTCCTCGCCCAACTTCAGCGCGAGGAACCGGCCCCGTTGCCGATCGACCTGCCGGACCCCGCCACGCTCCCTCCATCCGTGCAGGCCACGCTCATGGCGAACCTCGGACTCCCTGCGATCGAGGCATTCCGGCGGACTCCGCCCGAAACCCACGAGGGATACGTCGCACTCGGCACGGCCCTGCTCGACGAGGGGAATCCCGAAGCGGCCGCCGCCGCGTTCGAACGGGCGATGGCGCGGGGTGCTGGCGCGGCGGCGGGGGTGGGGAAGCTCTTCGCGCTCGAGGCGCTTGGCCATCCTGCCCTCGCGGCCGAGGCTCCTCGCCTTCTGGAGGCTTTCCGGGGTGTCGTGCGTGTCGCGATCGAGGTCGCGAGGATTCGGGAGTCTTCGGGGGACCTCGACGGCGCGATTGCGACGCTTGGCGGCATCGTCGAGCTGGAGCCCGACCTTGCGTGGATCTGGGGTTGGAAAGGCCTGCTCGAGATGCGTGCGGGGCGGGACGGGGCCGCCCGAGCATCGTTCGAGGAGGCCACGGCAGGGGATCCGCAGGACGCGGATGCGTGGGCGAACCTGGGCGCCACACTCCATCGACTCGGCGCCGCGACCTTGGCCCTCGCCGCGTGCGATCGGGCTTTGGCGGCAGACCCAGACCACCCGGCCGCGTGGAACAACCGGGGGGTCATCCTGTCCTCGATGAGACGCATGGAGGACGCTGAGGAGGCGTTCCGGCATGCCGTTAACGGCGGGGCCACCACCGCCGCCCTGAACCGAGCATCGCTTGCGGAGTCCCGTGGTCAGTACCGCGTGGCGTTCGACCGGTACGCCGCGGTGCTGGCGCACACGAAGGATCCAGACGCGGTCGCGGGCCGGCGACGCACCGCCGGCCACCTCGGGGCGAAAGCCCGGCGGCGCAGTCGGCGCAGGAAGGCCCGGTAGTCAGAGCCGGATCGGCAGCAGGCGGAGATGGCTCGCCCCTGAGAGATACGTCCGCAACCGACCGTACGACTCGTACTCGGCCGCCAAGCGCTCGGCGGCGCCCCGGCTCATCCCCCCGCGCACGAGTGCCGCGCGAAACCGGCGCACGCCGACGCGGCGCTTGACCTTCACCCGGACGAAGCTCACGCCCAGTCGCAGGAGGAGGAGGGGGATCGTCGCCGCGAGGGCGACGGGGAGAGTCAGATCACTCCTCGTCTGCGTCCTCGTCATCGTCCTTCTCGTGGTGCTCGCCGTGCTCCCCCTTCTTCAGTTTGAACGCGAGGCCGGGGCCGTGGCGCCCGCCCTTGATCGCGTCCCCGATCATCCCGCCTAGGTTCATCGCGGACATGTACTGCTTCGTCAGCTCGTACGCCTGGTCGTCCGTCATCCCGCTGTCCTTCAGGCTCTTGAAGAAGCCCGCCACCGCCTGACCGTACTTCACGGACTGCTCCTTCCCGTACAGGACGTCCGCGAGGCTGTTCAGGAGGGCCGGGAGCTTCTCTGAGAACACGCCGAAAATCTCCTTGATCTTCTCCGGGTCCATTCCGTGCTTCCTCTCTTCCTCTGCCATCGTCGCTCACCTTCGGTTCCCTTGAGACTGTTCCCCGGATATAGCCAGACCGAGAACTTGTGACCACTTCTCCACGACGGCCGGCGCAACGGAGAACCGCCGAATCTTGCCCTCCCCATCCGCAAGAACGACGCCTTCCGCAACGAGGGACGCGAGCTTCTCCCGCACGATTCGCCTCGAGGCCGTCCCACGGCGGGCCTTCACCGCGTCCGTGATCTGGGATATGTTTCGGTCGCCCCTCTCGAACAGGGCCTTCACGATCTCCTTTGCAATGGGGTCGCGGAGGCCGGGGACGACGATCTCGGGGGAGACCGCCCCAAACTTCTGGTACAGGTCGAGGACCCGGAAATACGACTTCGCGATACCCTGGAAACGGTCCAGATACTCGAAGAGCTGCCCGTACGGCTTCGCGATCCGGTCGAACGCGGCGGAGAGCGTCTCCATCTGTTCGCGGAGCTCCCGAATCTCCCTCCGGAGATCCTCGTCCCCCATCGAAGTGCCGATGGAAAGCTCGCTATTTGAAACGGTCCGTCGCACACGGGTCACTTCACGAGCTTCGCGGATCCCGCGACCCGGAGCAACTCCAACTGCATCGCCCACGCGACCGATAGTTCGAGCTGCCGACCCTGTGCGCCTTCCGATTTCGTTTCCGCCATGTCCGTCACCTCCGGTGACGTAGCCGATGGTCACGGGACTTGGGCGGTGCGGTAACCGGTGGACGAAAAGTGGCCACCTCGCCCGCAGGGCCATCCGCCGGCGTCCCGCGAACGTACATGAGGGAAGGCGCATTCGGAACCGCGTGAACCGGATCGTCCCGTCGGACATCCCGCACGTGTACACGGACGGAGCGAGCGTGTTCACGGTCAACCTCGTCCCCGGCATCGCCGTGTCCAAGGAGCCGCTGATCACGCAGGAGGGCGTGGAATATCGGATGTGGAATCCCCGCCGGAGCAAGCTCGCCGCGCTGATTACGAAGGGTCTGGGCGTCTTTCCGTTCGGTCCTCGGACGGAGGTGCTGTACCTCGGCGCAGGGCAGGGGACCACAGTCAGCCACATCTCCGACATCTGCGTGGACGGGACGATCTACGCCGTCGAGATCTCGCGTCGCGCGTTCCAGAAGCTCCTGCAGCTCGCAGAACGACGCCCGAACGTGATGCCAGTCCTCGCGGACGCGGAGGACCCGGAGGCGTACGGGCGACTCCTTGCGCCGATCGACGTCCTCTACCAGGACGTGGCCCAGAGGGACCAGGTCGCCGTCCTCCGGAAGAATCTCGCCTTCCTGCGCCGGGGAGGGCTCGCGATCCTGATGCTGAAGTCCCGGAGCGCCGACGTGGTCGCGGACCCGAAGGCCGTATACGCACGGGCTCGCCGAGCGTTGCCCGCGGACCTGGAGGTGCTTCAGCTGACGGAACTCGATCCGTACGAGGCCGACCACGCCGCGTTCGTCATGGAGAAATCGTGAGGCTCGTACGGGTAGGCATAAATACGGGGTGTGGTTTGGAACCCTCCTTCGGGACATTCCATGGCACGCATGCATGCTCGTCGGAAGGGCAGGTCGGGGTCACGCCGGCCGCTCGGGGCAAAGAACCCGGACTGGGTCCCCCTGGAGCCGGACGAGGTCGACGAGACGATCATGCGGCTCGCGGCCCAGGGGAAGTCGTCGGCGGAGATCGGACTCGTCCTGCGGGACCAATATGCGGTGCCGAACGTGCGGCTGGCGACCGGGAAGTCCATCGTGCAGGTGCTGCGCGCGCAGGGCGTGAAGATGGAGGTCCCCGAGGACTTGGGCGACCTCATGCGCCGGGCAGTCTCGCTGCAGTCCCACTTGAAGCTGAATCCACGGGACACCTCGAACCGGCGGGGCCTGCAGCTCCTCGAGTCCCGGATCCGGCGGCTCGCCCGGTACTACCAGGACCGGGGCGTCCTTCCCGCAAGCTGGGATTACTCCGTCAAGATTCAAGAGCTGGCGACGAAGTAGAGGGACGATGGCCGCGCCTTCCGGCATCCCGGATGCGCTCTGGTCCCGGGTCCTTCGGGGAGTGGACGTCCTCTCCGGCGTGGACCGCATCCGGGTCCTGTGCCACTACGATGGGGACGGCGCCACGTCCGCGGCGATCCTGGCCCGGACCTTCACGGGGTGGGGCAAGTCGTTCCACGTCAGCCTCACGCCCGTGCTCGACGACGCGACGATCGCCCGCGTTCGCGAGGAGTCGAACCTCGCGTACGTCGTGGCGGACATGGGGAGTGGCCAGCTCGATTTGATTGAGCGACTGGGCCGGCCCACCGTGGTGCTCGACCACCACATGCCGCTCCGGGACAGCGAGGCGGTCGCCCACGTGAACCCCCACCTCACCGGGATCGACGGCGCCCACGGCGCATGCGGTGCGACGACCGCGTTCGCATTCGCGCTGGCGGTGGACGAACGGAACTGGGACCTCGCCGGAATCGCGATGGCCGGGGCGATCGCGGATCGCCAGCACGTGCCTGCCTACGACGGGATGAACGCCCCGCTGTTCGAGGAGGCGGTCCGGCGCGGCGTGCTGCGGAAGGAGCGGGGACCCTCAATCCCGGACCGGCCGCTCGGGGAAGCCCTCGCCTCCTCATACGTCCCGTACTTCGCGGGGATCTCGAACCGCCCCGACGACGCCGCCAAGGCGCTACGCCGCCTGTCGATCGACGCGACGACCGCCTGGGGGGGACTGTCCCCGGAGGAGCGGCGGACCCTCGTCTCGTTCCTCGCGACGCACCTCATGAGGCAGGGTGCGATCTCCGAGGCGGTCGAGATGCTCGTGGACGACCGGTACTGGATTCCGGAGCTAGGCCGGTTTGCCGCAGACCTCTCCGACGCGGTGAACGCGTGCTGCCGCGTCGCGGGGGAGGGGCTCGCGGTCGCGCTCGCGATGGGCGATCCGGCGGCGGCGACCGAGGCGGAGGCCCACCGCCGTACGTACGGAGACCGCGTGCTCGCGCACCTTGCGCGCCTCGAACGCGACGGACCGTTCGTGGGAAAGCACCTGGGATTCTTCTATTGCGAAGAGCCCATGCTGGCCGGGAACGTCGCGGGAATCGCGATCCAGCACCTGTGGAACGGCGCCCGCCCCCTCCTCGCTCTATCCGTGACGGACTCGACCACGAGGGTCTCCGCGCGAGGCACGAAGGCGCTCGTCGCGCGGGGCCTGGACCTCGCGGCGGTGCTCCGGGAGGCCGCGACGGCGGTCGGCGGAAGCGGCGGGGGCCACAACGTGGCCTCTGGCGCGACGATCCCCAAGGGCAGGGAGGAGAAGTTCGTGGCGCTCGCGGACGAGCTCGTTGGCCTCCAGCTCGCCCCGAAGGCGGTCCCCGCGGAGTGAGCGGGTTTATCGGTCCGCGCGGCCTCCTATGACCGGAGAGACCATGAAATGGATTACCCGGGAAGGGGCGAAGGTCGACCGCGTGGCGTGCCCGTGGCTCATCCGGAAGTTCATCGACCCGCAGGCGGAGTTCGTCTTCGTGCCGAGGGAGAAAGTGCTCGAGGTGGCGAACGAGATCGGAGCCACACCGTTCGACGTCGAAGGCGTCGAGCTCGGGCACCACGGACCGGACTGCTCCTTCGAGTCGAT
>DATEUK010000175.1:0-4256 GCA_035283165.1 Thermoplasmata archaeon | reverse complement strand
CACCCTCGTCTCCGCGATCCTCCGCGTCACGAACGCGGAGTGGCGCAAGCCGATCACCCGTCTCGCCGAAGCGATCACGGTCTTCGCCCTCATCGTCGGCGCCGCAATGGTGATCATCGACCTCGGCCGGCCGGACCGCCTCCTGCACATCGTCCAGTTCGGGCGCATCGAGTCCCCGATCCTGTGGGATTTCATCTCGATTTCATTCTATCTCACGGGGAGCCTCCTCTACCTCTACCTCCCGCTGATCCCGGACCTGGCGACGCTGCGGGACAAGATGCCGGCGAGGGCCCGATTCCGGCGGTGGCTCTACACCCGGTTGGCCGCCAGGTGGCAGGGCCTCCCCGAGCAGCGTCGCAGACTCGAGCGATCTCTCGGCGCGATGGCCATCCTGATCATCCCTGTGGCGGTGTCCGTCCACACCGTCGTTTCCTGGATCTTCGGCATGACGTTGCGTGTGGGTTGGCACAGCACGATCTTGGGACCTTACTTCGTGGTGGGGGCCATCTTCTCCGGGATCGCGACGCTCATCATCGTGATGGCCGCCGTCCGCAAGCTCTTCCATTTGGAAGGCATCATCAAACCCATCCACTTCCGGAACCTCGGCCTCATGTTGCTCGCCCTCGACATTGTCCTCCTCTACTTCACCCTCAGTGAGTACCTGACCGCCAGCTACCCGGGCGAGACGCAGGACGTCGCCTGGCTCACCCTCCTCGGTTCCGGTCAGTTTGCCCCGATGTTCTGGTGGATGGTCATCGGGGGTTTCATCGTCCCCGCGGTCTTCGTCGCGGTCACCAAGGCGAAGAGCGTACCTGCGGTCGTGATTGCGGCCATCCTCGTGAACATCGGGATGTGGATCGAGCGGTATCTGATTGTCGTTCCCACGATGGCGACCCCCCAGACCCCTTCGGTGATCGCCCCGTACTGGCCGAGTTGGGTGGAGTGGTCCATCCTCGCCGGGGCCGTGGCAGCGTTCGGGCTCCTCCTGCTTGCGTTCTGCCGGTTCTTCCCCGTCATTTCCATGTGGGAGGTCGCGGAGAAGGCGCCGACCCCGCTCTCCGAGCCGTCCCCGATTCCGGAGCCGCCCACAGCGGAGGTGGTGGACTGAAGGGCTCGCCGCGGGTGGCGATGCTCGTCGCTTTCGCCTTAGCGGCGATGCTGCCTCTCCCACCGGCCGCCGCGCAGCCCGCCACTGTCCCCTTCGAGAGGCCGGTGACCGCCATCGTCGACGGGGTCGTGCGTCCCGGCGAGTACGCGGGCTCCTTCACGGACCCAGTCACGGGCATCGCGGTCTCGTGGGTCCACGACGACGTGAACCTTAGCGTTGGCTTCGTGAGCCCGGGGACGGGGTGGGCGGGCATCGGGTTCGGCCCGGAGGGCATCCTGATGGACGGGTCGAACATCATCATCGGATACGTCCTCGGTGCGGCGACGGTGATCTCGGACGAATACGGGGTGGGGCTCAACCACATCGCCGACATCGGCCTCGGGGGGCGCGACGACATCCTCGAACGCGCGGGGAGTGAGGCCTCAGGGAGGACAACATTGGAGTTCCGCATTCCTCTCGACAGCGGCGACGCCTACGACATCGCGCTGCGGACCGGAAAGACGTTCTCGCTCCTCTTGGCCTACCACGACACTGCGGACGACCTGATCACCCTCCACACGAGCGCCTCCGCCGGATCCTTCATCCTGGAGCGCGACCCGAACAGGATCCCGACGCGGCGGGCATCCCTAGGGCTCGAGGGTCTCGGGGAGCCGAGAGAGGCGGCGAACGTCACCCTCGTCGCCCGGCTCCTGGGGGACGATGGGCTCCCCCTAGTCTCGGCGGTCCTCGACTTCTTCGTGAACACGTCGGTGGGGGGAGGCTTCCTCGGAGCCGTGGACACGGATGCCCAAGGGGTCGCTCGCCTCAACTACACGTTCCTGTCGCCGGGTCCTTTCCGGTTCGTCGCGCGATTCGAGGGGGATTTCGAGTACGTGCCCGCCGAGGCGAACACGACCCTCGTTGCGGCGCGTTCGACGGGGCCATCGGTATTGTCGACAGGGGACCTTGCGGTTCGCGCCTTGATCTTCGCAACCCTAACGGGGGTCGCCTCCGTCTACGCCTTCGTCGTCATCCAAATCCTCTTGATTCGACGCGTCGGCGTCGCCCCCCGTCGGACCCGGGGCCGGCGCCGCGGCAGCAAGGCAGACCGAGGTTGAGAAACATGAGCGACAAGTTCGAGGAGAGCGTTGTGGGCATGCGGCGGAGAACGCGGCGCGGCGCGGTAGCGGCCCTGATCCTCTTGGCGGTCGGCCTTGCGGGAACGCCGTACCTGGCGCGCCAGGCCACGGCGGGGGTTCTGGACCCCAATGTGCTTGCATTCGGGGCCTCGCCGTCCTACATCAATCTGGCCATGATGACCACCGTCACGGTCGAGATCGGGTCCCTCTACGGGGCCGAGGATGCCTACCTCGCGACGGCGATCGCGCCGGGCGGCGGGACGGCCACGGCCTGGTACAACTTCACCGCGGTCGGATCGAAGTCCGTGGTCTATGGGAACGCGACCTCCGGTTTCAATGCCTCGGTGAATCTCGTAGGGACGTATGATCTTCAGCTGGAGTATTTCAACGGCACCGCCTTCTTGCTTGCGGCGCTTGCCCAGTTCTCCGCCACGGATCAGCTCCTCGTCGTCACAGAGGCCGCCACGGCGTCGAACGAGTTCACGGACGTTCACAACTGCCCGATCGCCCAGGAGTTCCAGCGGGGCGGAGAGGTCATCGCGCGGGCCTACGTGCGGTACGCTTCCACAGGGGAGTTCGTGAACGGAACGAGTGTCCCCTCCGCCCGGGGGAACATCACCGGCACGCTCTTCGGGCTGACGAAGATCCTCACCTGGCAGAACGTGTACCATTTCTGGCGCGCGGCGTTCTTCCCCACGTGGAACGAGTCCACCGGAGTCATCGTGTTCACCGCCGACGCCAGCGACGGGCGCGGGAACACCGGCACGGGGTCTTCCTTCCCGTTCGGCCTCACGGCATGGAAGATCACCCCTGCGGTCCTGAAGGTCGTCCCGCGCATCCTCAATGAGAGCGGGGCCGACACCGTCGTCTTCGAGCGGGGCGACACCGTCCGCATCGAGGCCCGGGTGACCTACGAATCCCACAACGCCCACAACCGGGCGTTCCCCGGCCCCCTGAACGCGACGCGGGGAGGCCAGGTCACCGCGGTGCTGGGGCACGGCGCCTTCAACGCGACGTCGGGCCTGTTCGCCACCACGGTGGCCACCCTCACCCTCGCGCACAACGCCGCGACGGAGAACTGGTCTGCCGACTACGTCGTCAAGTCTACAGACCCCCTGCGGGCCGACCTCCAGGTGTACATCAGCGCGTCCGACGGCGCGGGCTCGCCCCCGAACACGGGGAAGGCGTTCACGACGATGCTCGCGTTCCGGGCGGCACCCCCTTCGCCGCCGCCACCCACGCCTGCGGGTCTCGACGCAACGGTCGTCGGGGCAATCTCCCTGCTGCTCCTCGTGGCAGGTGTCGTGGCGGGCGTCCTCTTGGGGCGCCGTGGGCGTGGTGGGACGCCCTCGAAGGCCGAAGCCAAGGAGGAGATCGAGGAGGAATGGGAAGTGAAAGAGGAGGAATCGAAATGAAAATCAAGGATGCGGAACACCGTGTGAGCCGGCGACTGCGAACGAGCGGCGAGAGGATGTCGGCCGGGCTGGCGCTCGCCGTGGCCCTGGCCTCCCTGCTCGCCGTGCTTGCGGTCCCCTCGCCGGCAATGGCGGAGGCGACCATGGCCCTCACGCCTAGCGAGGGGCCGCCGGAGACCCCTGTGACCGCCTCGGGGGCGGGGGTGCCCCCGGGGGCCACCGTGAGCATCCTGTGGTTCACCATGGAGGGTAACCGGGTCTCAGGGTCCGGCTTCGTCGAGGTGAACCAGACGATCGCCACGGGCGTTGCCGACGCGCAGGGCCGCTACTCGATCCCCTTCGTCGCACCTTACGACCTCGGAGGACCGGCGCACCGCGTGCAGGCGGTCGTCGCCGGGGCCGCGGTCGCTGAGTCGTCTTTCGTCCTAATGCGCGACGCCTGGATCACGCCTACAGAGGGTCCGGAAGGGACCTTGATCGAAGTGCGCCTCGTCGCGGGAGGCTGGACGCAGTTCGACAACAACATCGGTATCCTGTGGGACAATCGGTTCCTTGGCTTCGCCTGCTCGTTCAACTCTCAGGGGAACATCTCGGTCTGGGTCCAGGCGGTCGGTG
>DATEUK010000174.1:0-17948 GCA_035283165.1 Thermoplasmata archaeon | reverse complement strand
CGACGAGCCGGGAGGCGTCGTCCAGGATCACGAGCAGGTGGGTGCCGGGCCGCAGGACCGTGTAGTCCATCTGCCACAGGGAGTTCGCGAACCGCCGCTCGAACCGGACCCACGCCCGCCTCTGCTGCTTCCTCGGTTCGTTCGCCACCCGTCCCGCCTCCTTCAGGACGCGCCAGATGCGGTTGTGGGGTATGTGGGTTCCGCGGTACCGCTCGATCGCCCGCTCGAGCGCCACGGCGTGGAGCCGCTCCTCGTCCTCGGCCCGCAGGATGAGCGCCCGCTCCTCCGCGGGGATCGTCCGGGGCGGACGTCCGACGCGGGCCAGACCCGGAAGCGGCTCGCCCGCCAGGAACCGGCGCCGGAGCTCCCGGACCCACCGGTCCGTGACCCCGTACGTCCTCGCGAGCGCATAGATCGACGCCTCCCTCCATGGAGACGTGGCCCGACGCGCGAGTTCCGCGGTCTCTTCTCTCGTCAGCGTCCGCATGTCCCGCCATCGTGCCTCCGCTCCAAGGAACTTGTTTCGGGACTTTACACGGGGGACGGGCCTCGATAGGGTTATCCCGGCCTCCCCCTTCGACGCCCCCGTGTCCTCCATCCTCTTGAAGGGCGGGTGGGTCGTCACACAGAATCCGCAACGCGACGTCATCCGTGGAGACGTCCTCGTCCAAGACGGTAGGATCGCAACCGTGGGGGCGGTGAAGGGAGGGGCGGACGAGGAGATCGACTGCCTCGGCTGTGCGGTCCTCCCGGGCCTGATTAACACCCACTGCCACGTTGCGAACACGTTGCTCCGCGGGCGCGCGGACGACGTCCCGCTCGAGAAGATGCTCGAGGTCGCCTTCGCGGCCGACGCGAAGTTCACGAGGAGGGATGTTCAAATCGGCGCACTCCTCGGTTGCATTGAGATGCTGAAGGCGGGCACGACGAGTTTCGTGGACCTCTTCTACTGGGAGGACGAGGTTGCACGCGCCGTGCGGGAGGCGGGCATTCGAGGGTTCCTCGCGTGGACCGTGCTGGATCCGGGGGTCACGACGCAGCGCGGAAGTCCGGTGAGGAATGCGGAGCATTTCGTGGAGAAACACCGGGGACAACGCCTCGTGACGCCGATGGTGGGCCTGCAGGGAGTGTATGCGTGCTCGGAGGAGACATTCCTCGCCGCCAAGGACGTTGCGGAACGGGAGGATGTGAGGATGCACACCCACCTCTCAGAGACTCGGAGCGAGGTGTACGAGCACGAGCAGAGGACCGGGAAGCGTCCCGTCGAGTGGCTGGACGCGATCGGCTTTTTAGAGCCGCGGCTTTCCGCCGCGCACTGCGTTTGGGTCACGATTAACGAGATCCGGACGCTCGCGCGGCGTGGGGTATCCGTCGCCCACTGCCCCGTGTCGAACATGAAACTCGCCTCCGGCGGCGTGGCGCCCATTCCCGAGCTCATGGATGCCCGCGTGGCCGTGGGCCTTGGCACGGACTCGCCCATCTCGAACAACGGCCTGGACATGTTCTCCGACATGAAGGTGTGCGCGCTCCTCCACAAGTCGAGTCGCTGGGACGCGTCCGTCATGCCCGCCCAGAAGGTCCTCGATCTGGCAACGATCGACGCCGCTCGTGTCCTCGGCGTAGATCGCGATCTCGGCTCCGTCGAGGCCGGGAAGCGCGCGGATCTCGCAGTCGTCGACCTGAATGCGGCCCATGCGACGCCTTTTTATGCCGCGACCCTATGCAGCTCTCTCGTTTACGCGTGCCGGGGAAGCGACATCCGGGCAACGATCGTGGACGGTGTCATTCGAGTTGGGGACGGCTGCATTCTCGGAGTCAACGAGGCCGAGGTTGTGGCTCGAGCCACGGAAGTCGCCACGGAACTATTCGGGTGATTCCCTGATCTGCGGCGTTGATGAGGCAGGCCGGGGGCCCGTCCTCGGCCCCTTGGTCGTCTGCGCGGTGGCTTGCGTGTCCGACGTGCCGCTGCGGCAGCTGAACGTCCGCGACTCGAAGAAGCTCTCCCCGGAGCGGAGGGAGGCCCTGGTGCCGGAGATCGAGAAGGTGTGCCAGTTCGAGCTGATCGTGGTCCCCGCGGAGGACATCGACACGATGCGGAAGGAGATGACGTTGAACGACTACGAAGCGAGGCTCTTCGCGTCGGTGATTGAACGAGTCCATCCTGAGGTCGCCTACGTGGACAGCGCGGACGTCGACGAGCACGAATTCAAGAAGGCGATCCTGCGCGCCCTCCCATTCGAGGTCGACCTCGTAAGCAAGCACGGGGCGGACGACCTCTTTCCCGTCGTTTCCGCGGCGAGCATCCTCGCGAAGGTGCGGCGCGATGCGGAGATGAAGAGGATCGAGTCGGAGATCGGCAAGAGAATCGGAAGTGGTTACTCTCACGACGCGGAGACGATCGCGTTCCTCGAGGCGTGGGTCCGAGAGCACGGGGGGTTGCCACCGCACACGCGAGCGTCGTGGGACACGGCACGCCGGCTGCTGAGCGCGGCGAACACGCACAAGATCGAGGAATTCCCGGAGAAAAGTCCATGAAAGACCTCATCGAGGGCGCCGTCCAGAAGTTCAATGCGAGGGCGGAAACGGACGAGAAGCTGCAGCGGGAGCTCGAGGGCGTCGAACGAACGGTCCTCGTCGACCTCCGTGACGGGTCGAAGTTCCACTTCGTGCTGAAGGACAAGCGAATCGGTCCCGTCGGCGAAGGCCCCGTGGAGGCCCCGGACGTGACGATCCTCAGCGACGCAGCCACCCTGACGGCCCTGCTCAGGAAGGAGATGGGGCCGATGAAGGCCTACGCGACGCAGAAGCTGAAGATCAAGGCTTCGCTCGAGGACGTGCTTCGCCTCCGGAAGCTCTTCTGAACCGCGATAGGTTTATTGCGAACCCACCTCTGTCTCCGGGGCAGCGGGGTGGGGTAGCTAGGAGATCCCGTCGGGCTCATAACCCGGAGACCCCAGGTTCAAATCCTGGCCCCGCTATCCGCGGCCGGAGACCGCGTCCGCGAAAACCGGGTCAGAAGGTTAATATCCGGTGAGCAGACTCCATTGAGGCCGCCGAGGCAAATCGCTCATGGAACGGGTTTCGACGGGAGTGGACGGCCTCGACAAGATGCTCCGCGGGGGCCTGCCCCCGGGACGGCCGTACATCCTTAACGGTCCCCTCGGCAGCGGGAAGTCCATTCTCGGGTCGCAGTTCCTCGTGGACGGCCTGCGGAGGGGGGAGGCGTGCCTGCTCGTCGCGCTCGACGAGCCCCCGCACGAGATCAAGGCGAACATGGCGGCCTTCGGCTGGAACCTGGACTCGCTCACGGCGCTCGATGCGACGCCCGACATCAAGTCGCACAAGAAGAAGAACGTGATTGACGTCGGGACCACCCTCGACGTCCGGAGGATGGACAAGGTCCAGGACGTTCGAAAGAGCACCCAGCTCCGCACGATGGAGGTCACGATCCACTCCGTGCAGAAGATGATCAAGCAGTCCTCGCGCGATCTCGTGGAGCGCACGAAGGCGCATTACTCTCGAATCGTGATCGACTCGATGACCGCGCTGAAGCGGTTCTCCCTCCGCGGGGAGGACGCGCGCGTGCTCGTCCAGTCGTTCATGCGGTTCCTCTCCGAGCTGGAGGTGACGACCCTGCTTGTGTCGAGCCCCATCACCCCGGGTGTCTTGGAATCGGAGTTCCTCCTCTCGCGCGGGGAGATCTTTCTTCATAAGTGGATTGACGGCAATACCATGAGGAGGGCGATCTCCATCGAGCGGATGCGGGGCACGGAGTTCGACGAGCGCCTCCGCCCCATGACGATTGGCCCGCAGGGGATGACGGTGTTCCCCAACGCCACCGTTACGGCCCGAGGCGAGCTCACCCGCTCCATCGACCGACCGTTCCTGGAGTCCCAGGCCGCGGAGGAAGTGAACGCGCGCGTGGACGACGTGCTCGCTTCCGTGGAGGCGGTTCGGAGGGTTGGCGGGCAGACCGGGGAAGCGGAGGCGGCTCTCCTTCGCGGGGTCGTCGCCTTGAACCGTAAGCGGTTCGAGGAGGCGGTCCGCCACCTCGTCACCGCGAAGACCCGCCTCACGGAGGAGATGCGGCTCCACGATGCCGCCCGGCGCGCGGGGGCGAAGAAGGCATGAAGATCCCGACGGGGGTGCCCGGCCTCGATAGGATGCTGCACGGAGGGCTGATCCCGAACCGGCCGTACATCGTCTCGGGCCCCCTCGGATCCGGGAAGACGACGATGATCATGCAGTTCTTGCTCGAGGGGATCGCGGGCGGGGAGCGTGCTCTGATCGTCGCGCTCGACGAGCCGCCGAACGAGATTCGGGCGAACATGCGCAACTTCCGTCGGGACATCGGCGACATCGACGTCCTCGACGCGAACTCGGACATCCGCCGCTTCGAGCCCACGCCCATCGTGGAGATCAGCGACGAGCAGGAGCCCGTAAGGATGCGCGACATCCCCGAGCGGATCCGGAAGACGCCCGAGGTCGAGAGCCACGAGGTCACCGTCCATTCCCTTCAGCCTCTCCTGAAGTCCCTCCTACGCAAGCGGCAGTACGCACGCATCGCAATCGATTCGATGACCGGGCTCCGGTACTTCTGCATGAGGGAGTTCGAGGAGGACGTCTCCACGCAGAGCTTCATGCGGTTCCTCACGGAAGAGAAGGTGACCGCCCTGCTTGCGGTGGAGACGGCCGGTGAGCTCGACGTCCCCCCCGAGTCGTTCCTCTCGCGGGGAGAGATTCGGCTCCACCGGGTCCGGGACGACTCCGGCATCCGCAGGTTCGTGTCCATCGAGAAGTACAAGGGCAGCGCCCACGAAGAGATGATTCACCCGATGGAGGTCACCCAGCAGGGGGTCGTCATCCATGGGCTCCCGCCGCCTCCGCCGTAGCGGTTAAGAGACCGACCCGTGTGGCCCGGTCGGTTGGCCCATGACAGAGGATGAACGGAAGCTGTCGGTCGCGGAGGTGCGGAAGACGATTGCGAGTTCCCTGGGCACCGCCTTCGGGTTCGTGATTGGCCTGGTCTGGAGCCAGGTCGTGCTCGGGGGGTTCGCCGTCGCGGGCGTGAGCCTGACCACGCAATCGGCGATAGGGAACTGGGGAGGCTGGGGGATCTTCATGGTCACGGCGCTCGTCGTGTCTGTCTTCATGATCCTTCTGATCATCCTCATCAGCCGCTGGGGAAGCAAGGGGATGAAAGGGGTCAAAGGACAGGCCGGATCCTAGACGCGGTGTGGGGAACGTTTTTCTCCGACCGTTCCCTAGTCCACCCGTGGTCGCGGTTCCACCGCCACCGCCGGACGCCTCCCGTCCACCGCCCGGCTGGCGACGCCGGACCCGCCCGTGGCGACTCGGCCTCGCATGCGTGCTCGCCGTCGTGTTGACGCTTGCGACCCTCACCGTGTTCTGGTTCGTCACGGAATCCGGACCATTCGCCTCGATCGAGCCGTCGGTCTGGGCGCTCGACATGACCCAGGTCTCCGCGCTCCATGGTCGATCTCTCACAGGAGCGGGGGTGACCGTCTGCATCGTAGACACGGGCGTGGACGCCACCCATCCGGAGCTCCAGGGCGTGCACCTCGCTGCCTGGAGGGATTTCGTCAACGGACGGCCGACCCCGTACGACGACGAGGGCCACGGGACCGCGATGGCTGGGATCATCTTCGCCCGCGGCCGCCTTCCCGGGATTGCCCCGGGCGCGTCCCTGATTTCCGTGAAAGCGATCGGAGGGAGTGGCTCGGGGACCGACCTGGATGTCTCCCGCTCCATCTCCTTCTGTCTGGACCCGAACGGCGACGGGGACCTCGCGGATGGCGCCGACGTGATCTCACTTTCTCTCGGCGGTGAGTCCCATCCCTTCCTCGGGAGCGACACGGAGGACGCCGTGAATGCTGCGATGGACCGCGGGGTGATCGTCGTGGGAGCGGCGGGGAACGACGGACAGCGCGACGACGGCGACGTGGAGAGCCCCGCGTCCGTTCCCCGGGTCATCGCGGTCGGGGCGGTGAACATCCAGGGGTCGATCGCGCCGTGGTCGTCCCGAGGGAACAACGGGGTGTTCCCGCCGTTCCCGACCGTCGACCCGAACAAGAAGCCAGAGCTGGTCGCCCCCGGCGTCTCGATTTCCACGATCCTGCCGAACGCGAGGTATGGGTACGTGAGCGGGACCAGTCCCGCCTCTGCGCTCGTCGCAGGCATCATCGCACTCCTGTTGGAAGAGCACCCCGCCTTCCGCCACGAGAGCACTCTCCTGGGGGCATTCAAGATGTCGTTGATGCGGGCCGCGTGCGGTTGCTCGGGGACGGAAGTGTCCCACGACGACCGGTACGGGTATGGAATCGTGAGGGCACGCGACACCGACGGACTCCTCCCGTGACGTCCGAGCCCCGGCAGACCGCCGTGCGGGATGTGTCTGACGTATGTATGACTACTTTTAAATACGCCAAGTCCGATGCGCCCGCCCGTCAGGACCTTCGGGATGGGATCACCGAATGAAATCCATTGTAAGCGAAGCTTTGGCGCGTCATGAGGAAGCGAAGGCGAAGGAAGAGCCGGCACCGCAGAGGGCGCACGTGGAGTCGGGTGACGACGACGAGATCCAGAAGATCGTCGACTCGCTCAACGTGAGCATCAAGATCATCGGGTGCGGCGGCGGCGGCTCGAACACGATCAACCGCTGCAGCGAGGCGGGCGTCCAGGGCGCCCAGCTGTGTGCGATCAACACGGATGCGAAGCATCTCCTCGCCGTGCACGCGCCGAAGAAAATCCTGATCGGGAAGCGCCTCACAAAAGGGCTCGGGGCCGGCGCGCTTCCGGAGGTTGGCGAGCAGGCCGCCAAGGAGAGCGAGGACGACATCCGCGGCTTCATGCAGGGCGCACACATCGTCTTTGTCACTGCGGGCATGGGCGGCGGCACGGGCACGGGCGCCGCGCAATACGTGGCGAAGCTGGGCAGGGACGCGGGCGCCCTCGTCATGGGCATCGTCACGATGCCGTTCAAGGCGGAGGGCAAGATCCGCATGGAGAACGCCGAGGCCGGGCTCGACCGCCTCCGGCGGTTCTGCGACACGACGATCGTGATATACAATGACCGACTCCTCGAGCTCGTCCCACGCCTGCCAATCGATGCGGCGTTCAAGGTCGCGGACGAGATCCTGATGCAGTCCATCAAGGGGATGACGGAGATCATCACGAAGCCGGGCCTCGTGAACCTGGACTACGCGGACCTCATGACGATCATGAAGGGTGGCGGTGTTGCGATGATCGGGCTCGGCGAGTCCGACGCCGACCGGGACCGGGTCGAGTACGCCCTTAACGAGGCGCTCGAGTCCCCGCTCCTGGGCGAGGTCGACCTCACGCACGCGCGCGGGGTCCTCGTCCGCGTCGTCGGCGGACCGGACCTGACGATCAGCGAGGCGCAGAAGGCAGCGGAGATGGTGGGCGAGAAGGTGAACCGCGAGGCAAGGCTCATCTGGGGCTGTTCCGTCGAGCCAGACCTGGAAAAGACCGTCCACGTTCTGCTCTGTATTACAGGGGTGAAGAGCAAGGCGCTCCTCGGCAAGGAGTACAGCCACGCGCCGATTGCGTCGCAGGACATCGACGAGGTTCGCTGAAGCCGCCTCCGGTCGCAAGGCTCTAGTGCAACGAGCGGATGCGCCGTACCGTGGTCGTTCGCGATCGGGTCGGGCGAAATCGGTACGTCGCATTCCTCGTTTCGCCTCCCGTCGGAAGGGCGCGCATAGCGGCCGCGCTGCGTGACGGTCCCGCGGCGCTCACCCTCATCGAGTATGACGGGGCCCGGGGCCTCGTCCGTTGCCCGCACACAAAGAAGGACGCGACGATCGCCTTTCTGAACGCGCTCCGCATCGGCGGGGCGATGGTCCGCACCACCGGCACCAGCGGGACGATTCGCAGGGCGCGCGCGAAGTACCTGCCTCCCCATGACGTGCGGCGAGAGCAACCTAAGTAACTTTATAAGCGACCCTCCACTTCGTCGGCGGGAGGCAGCGATATGCAACCCGGACAAATGGCGTATGACCGCGCCATCACGGTATTCTCCCCGGACGGTCGTCTGTTCCAAGTCGAATACGCGCGTGTGGCGGTGACTCGCGGGAACACGACGGCGGGGCTGAAGTTCAAGAACGGAATCGTCCTGATGGCAGACAAGAAGATCGGCAGCCGTCTCGTCGAGACCTCTTCCATCGAGAAGATCTTCCAGATCGACGAGCACATCGGGTGCGCCACATCCGGCCTCGTCGCGGACGCACGCGTTCTCGTGGACTATGCGCGACTCATCGCTCAGATCAACAAGGTCACGTACAGCGAGAAGATGGGCGTCGACCTCCTCGTGAAGCGGATTTGCGACTTCAAGCAGAACTATACGCAGTATGGCGGGGTCCGCCCCTTCGGGACGGCGCTGCTCGTCGGCGGCGTCGACGACGCGGGCATTCACCTGTTCGAGACAGACCCGAGCGGCGCACTGGTCTCCTACAAGGCGGGGAGCATCGGCGCGGGACGGAACACGGTCATGGAGATGTTCGAAGAAAAGTTCCAGGACGGCATGCCCCAGGACGACGCGCTCCTCCTCGGCCTCGAGGCGCTCCAGAAGTCGAGCGAGGAGAAGCTCGACGCGAAGGCGATCGAGGTCGGTGTCGTGACCGAGGGCCAGAGGTTCCGGCGCCTCGCGGAGGAGGAAATCCTCGGCTACATGCGGAGGTTGCCGGGAGCCTCCTAGGCGAGGACATGGCGAAGGAGCTGCGCACGGATCGCACGGACGACCTGTTCAAGCAGTTCGTGATCGCCCGGTACGAGAAGTCGGGGGAGCGGTTCGAGGTTCTCGTCAAGCCGGATGCCGTGCAGAGGCTCCGCGACGGGAAGGACGTCGACCTGCTCGCGAATCTCGCGATCGACGAGATCTTTCGCGATGCCCATAAGGGCTCGAGGGCGTCGACGGAGAAGATGAAGGAGTTCTTCGAGACGGACGATCCCGTCGCGGTCGCCAGGATCCTCGTGCTCAAGGGCGAGATCCAGCTCACGACGGAGCAGCGGCGACAGATGCAGGACCAAAAGCGGCGCCAGGTCGTTCAGTACATCGCCGCGAACGCGATCAATCCCCAGACGGGGACTCCGCATCCGCCGCAGCGAATCGAGATTGCGATGGAGGAGGCGAAGGTCCACGTCGATCCGTTCGATCCGATCGAGGAGCAGGTCAAGGAGGTCCTCGATGCGCTGCGACCCCTGATCCCCATCCGGTTCGAGAAGACTCGGATCGCCGTGAAGCTGTCCGCCGAGGACGCCGCCAAGTGCTTCTCGGACATCCGGTCGTTTGGGACGATCCTGCGGGAGGAGTGGCAGGGAAGCGGGTCGTGGATCGGCGTGGTCGAGATGCCCGCGGGGATGCAGACGGATTTCCTGGAGCGGCTGAACGCGAAGACGAAGGGGAACGTCGAGACGAAGATTCTGAAGGCCGACCAGAGGCTCTGAAGCCCGGCGGACCCAGTCTCCTCACCTCGGTCTCCGACAGCCGCCCACCCAAACGCTCAAGTAGGGTCTGCGATTTGGAGGGCGCCACAGCGTGACAGAGATGATTCCATGGAGAGTTCTGAGCCCCGACGTCAAGTCGTCATTCCGGGAGAGATCGTCGATACCCACGGCCTGAAACCGGGGCACGGCACGTACGTGGACGGCGGGAAGGTCCTTGCGGCCTTCCTGGGCATCCGTACGGAGCACGAGGGATTCGTGGACATCATCCCCCTCGGCGGACGGTACTTCCCGCAGCCGGACGACGAGGTCGTCGGCCAAGTCGTAGACCTCGGGCCGAGCCACTGGCTCATCGACCTGAACGCCCCGTATCCTGCGCCGCTCCACGCGACGGAGTCCCCCTGGCGGGTCGAGTTCGGCGAGACCTCGAAATTCATGATCATCGGCGACGCCTGCCTCGTCAAAGTGTTGTCGGTCGACGAGACGAAGCGCGTGCAGGTTACGATGCGGGACCGCGGTGGGCGCCGCCTGTCCGGCGGGCACATCGTGGAGATCGGCCACAGCAAGGTGCCCCGACTGATTGGCAAGGGCGGCTCGATGATCACGATGATCAAGGACTTCACGCGATGCCAGGCTTTCGTGGGACAGAACGGACGTGTGTGGATTGACGGCGAGATGAACGACATGGTCCACGCGATCCAAGCGATCCGTATGA
This sequence comes from Thermoplasmata archaeon, assembly GCA_035283165.1. GTDB lineage: Archaea > Thermoplasmatota > Thermoplasmata > RBG-16-68-12 > EA-27 > EA-27. The sequence continues at coordinate 7,750 of DATEUK010000174.1, read as the reverse complement.
TTGATGAGCACGCGCAGGCGATCGGCCTCACGGAGTCCGTGAAGGGGTACCTAGAGGGGGCGTACGGGAAGCGGGGGGCGTGATCATGGAAGACATCGAGCATTTCGAGAAGGAGATCCGGCTCGTGGACGAGAACGGGCGGCGGATCGACGGGCGGTCGCTCGACGCGCTGCGACCGATCAAGATTGAGGCAGGGGTGCTGAAGCGAGCGGACGGATCCGCGTACGTGGAGTGGGGTGACAACCGGGTCCTGGCGGCGGTGTACGGTCCCCGGGAGGCACATCCCAGACACCTGCAGGATCCCACCCGCGCCCTCGTGCAGTGCCGGTACAACATGGCCCCGTTCAGCGTATCCGACCGGAAGCGGCCCGGGCCCGACCGGCGTTCGGTCGAGATCTCGAAGGTGACGAGCGAGGCGTTCGCCAACGTCGTCTTCCGCGAGCAATTCCCGAGGACGAGCGTGGACATCTTCATCGAGGTTCTCCAGGCGGATGCGGGGACGCGATGCGCGGGGATCACCGCCGCGAGCGTCGCTCTCGCGGACGCGGGGATCCCGATGCGGGACCTCATCGCATCGTGCGCCTCCGGGAAGATCGCGGGGCAGATCGCGCTCGACCTGAACAAGGAGGAGGACAACTTCGGGGACGCGGACTGTCCCATGGCGGTCGTCCCGCGAACGGGCGAGATTGTCCTTCTGCAGATGGACGGTCACCTCACGGAGGACGAGTTCGACCGCGCGATGAAGCTCTCCATGGGGGCGACATCCAAGATCTACGAGATGCAGAAGGACGCGCTCCGGCGGAGGTACGCCGTGACCGCCCTCGACGAGGACGACGCGTCGGAGGTGAGCCCATGAGTTCGGAGGTGATCTCCGAGCTGATGCGGGAGCACATCGTCAAGCTCGTCGCATCGGGCCGCCGCGCGGACGGGAGGGCGCCGGAGGAGACGCGGAAGCTCACGATCGAGAAGAACTACATCAAGACCGCGGAGGGGTCCGCGCGCGTGAGGCTCGGGAACACGGACGTCCTCGTGGGCGTGAAGATTGGCATCGGGGAACCGTACCCGGACACGCCCACGAGCGGCGTCCTCACGACGAGCGCGGAGCTCGTGCCCCTCGCCTCGCCGACGTTCGAGTCCGGGCCGCCGAGCCCGACCGCGATCGAGATCGCCCGGGTGGTGGACCGCGGCATCCGGGAGACGAAGACCGTGGACATGAGCAAGCTTGTGATCACGCCGGGGGAGAAGGTGTGGGTCCTGTTCATCGACATCCACGCCCTCGACTACGATGGGAACCTGTTCGACGCCGCATCGTACGGGACGCTCGCCGCGCTCAGCTGCGCGACGATGCGCGGCGCGAAGCTCGGGGTGCCGGACCGGCCGTTGCCGGTCGACCATTGGCCGATCTCCATCACCGCCGCCAAGATCCGGAATACGATCGTGTTCGACCCGGCCCTGGACGAGGAGCGGATCGCGGACGCGCGGCTCACGGTCGCGACGGATGAGAACGGAGACGTCCGCGCGATGCAGAAAGGCCTAACTGGCAGCTTTTCGTACGACGAGGTCCGCTACGTCATCTCGACCGCCCGCCGGCTGGGGAACGAGATTCGGGGGATTGTCCGCGCATGAGTCGCCGCACGAAGAAGGTCAAGTCCGTGGGCCGGTTCGCCTCCCGGTACGGGGTCCGGATCCGCCGCCGCATCTTGGAGGTCGAGGTCGAGCAGCGGAAGCGGCACCAGTGCCCCCGGTGCATGGCGTATTCCGTGAAGCGCCGCGGCACGGGCGTGTGGGCGTGCCGCCGGTGCGGGCTCGTGTTCGCGGGCGGCGCGTACCGCCCCATCGTCACGACCGGGATCCGTGGCGAGGTCCCCGCGACCGCGACCGAGACCGAGGCGCCCCCGGAGCCGGAGGCCCCCTGATGTACAAGTGCGGCGTCTGCAAGGAGCCGATCCGCACGAACATCAACACCGTCGGAATCCAGTGCGAGCGGTGCGGCTCCAAGATCTTCTTCAAGGAGCGGCCGAACGTCAAGAAAGTCGTGAAGGCGCGGTAGCCATGCGCGCGGTCGTGACCTTTCGAGGCCCAGAGGCGGAGGTTCTTCGCGCGTCCCTCGGACCGGAGGCGGGCCGGGAGATCCCTCGATCGCGCGTGACGGTGCGCGGTGAGGGAGCCATCGCGGAAATCGTGGTGGAGGCGGAGGACACGGCTGCGTTGCGGGCCGCGCTGAACTCGTACCTGCGGTGGGCCCAGGTCGCGATGGACGCGCGCGCGGCGGTGATGCCGTGAAGGAGTTGCCGCCTCAGGTGCAGAACCAGATCGCTCAGTTCCAGCAGCTCCAACAGCAGCTCCAGGTGCTCGCCACGCAGCGGCTCCAGCTCGAAGCGAAGTTGCGGGAGGTCGAGGGCACCCTGGAGGACCTCGCGAAGGTGGGGCCCGACGTGCCCGTGTACCAGAGCACGGGGTCCCTGCTGATCCGCGTCGAGGACCGCAAGGGACTCGGCAAGGAACTCGAGGAGCAGAAGGAGACCCTGGGGATCCGGGTTAACACGATCAAGAAGCAGGAGAAGTCGCTCGGCGAGCGGTACGAGCAGCTCCAGGCGAAGCTGACGCAGGCGCTCGAGGGCGGGCCTCAGGGCGGTTGAGCGTCCCGCCCAGTACATGGAGAAATGCCGGGAACTTGTGTCATCGCGCCCCCGGCGGCGCTCCCCTCGAAGGCCGCTTGGGCAGTGGGCAACCCCGCTCCCCTGTCCGGAACGTGAGTAGTCAGTGGGGTCTTAAGCCTATCCGCTTCGCCCGACCGAAAGCTCGAACGTGGGGCCGCATGATCCCGGGGTGGTTAGGGCTGCCCGCGCGGGGGCGTTCGGACGAGGTCCGGGTCAGGTACGACGGGATGTTCGACATCAGGAAGCGGACCTACCTTTCCACTTAGTCGTCGTTCTCGCGGTGACGACCGTCCTCGTGGTCCTGACGTCCCTGAGGCGACCCGCCGGGTTCTGGGCAAGCAACTTCCTCTTCGCGATCCTCCCGTGGTTCTTCCTCCTCATCTTCGTCCTGGAGGTCACCGAGGCCGTCGTGATGAAAGGAAAGTTCGGGCCTGGGCGTAGGAATGTCACAGGAGGTCCTTCGCAATACCCTTGTACAGCCTGTGTGCTTACCCGTGCAACCATGCCACGACACCGCGGGCGGGTCCGCGTGCACGAGGGTACGGCGGGGGGCGATTGACGTGGGGCGAATCCTGGTCGCAGGTGCGTTCGGTGTCTTGATCGTCTTCGCGTTCGGAGGGTTCGCAACTCCGGCACGCGCGGACGAGCTGACCGGAGTGTGGGGTCCTCCCACGCTCGTCGAAAGAAGCGATGTGGGCGACGCATTCGATCCCCAAGTCGTATTCGATCCCATGGGTAACGCGATCGCCGTGTGGGGGGTCGTGGGAGGAAACCTGACGACAATCTGGGCGAACCGTTACGTGCCGGGGTGGGGATGGGGGACCCCGGAACGGATTGGCGACGGCGATCCGCCCCCGGAGTTCTGGCCCTCCCCGCGCCTGGTAGCCGATTCCACAGGAACCGTAATCTCGGTGTGGACTATGGGCGGCGACCTGTGGGCGAACTCATTCCGTCCCTGGGCCGGTTGGGGGATTCCACGGTCACGCTCGACTCCGGGCTTGGCCAACGTCGCAGACGTCTTCGCCTCTTCGGGACGTGCGGTCGTCGTGTGGCGCGATGACACGTCTAATCCCTTCGAGAGCACCGTGTGGGCAGCCGAGTTCGTTCCGGAAACCGGTTGGGGCACGCCATCGCTCCTCGAGGCGGGCTCGAACCACGTGCACTCGCTGCGTGTGGCGGCGTCGAACGCGGGAGACGCCATCGCCGCGTGGGTGCGCGGCCCCACGAGCCCGGGTAACGACCCGGAATTCGGGATTATGGCGAGTAGGTTCGTCCCCGGTATGGGTTGGGGCACTCCGATCCGTCTCGCCGACGGACCTGTCGGGTCTTTCGGTCCGAACATCGCCGCCGGCCCCGCAGGTCCATTTGTTGTGGCCTGGAACAACGAGACCGGGGCGTGGGCGACGGTTTTCCTGTCCGGGCTGGGCTGGCTTGAGCCCACTCGATCTCCGGCGAGGGATGGCCGGAGGTGGGACTTGGGGGTCACCGTCGACAGGTATGGCACGGCCACTCTGACCGGGTGTTTGTACTCAGGCCGGTTTGAATGCCTCGACCTCGCGGTTGAGCGCCTCAGTCCGGAGAGGGGCTGGGAGGGGGCAACGACGCTAAGGTCGGAGTCCATCGACCCGGAGGGCATCCCCGAGAGGTCCATCTTCGGTTTCGACGAAGCGGTCACTCCTTCTGATGGCCGGATCGTCGTTTGGAGAGAATTCTCGAATCATGGGGGTGGGATTTGGCCCGGGCGACTTTGGGCCAGCTGGTCCCGGGCTGGCAACGAATGGGGGGCGCCGGTTCCCATAAGCGACGCGTCTGCCGACAGTGAAACGATTGGCCAGCCTTCGGTTGCAGTCGATGCGTTCGGCGCTGCTCTCGTCGTCTGGTCCCAGCACGATGGCGCGCGCCATAGTATCTGGTCAAGTCGGTTTTCACCCCTCCTCGTCTGGGATGTCATCGCTCCATCCCTCACGCTTACGAGCCCGACGGACGGAATGACAACGGACACGGCCGTCGTGACCGTTGGCGGGGTCACGGAACCGGGCGTGCGGCTCGTGGTCAACGGCATCTTGGTCGCCGTTGCGGCGGATGGCTCGTTCTCCTTCCCGCTCGCCCTTTTTCCGGGGACGAACGAGATTACCGCGATGGCCACTGACGCCGCGGGCAATGCCGCCAAAATATCTTTCCATGTGACTTACCGGCCTGCGGTCCCGCCCGTGATCGAGGGATCCCCCGATCCGCTGAGCCCGGTTTTGGTCGCCGTGGGGACGACCGTCGCCGCGCTTGTCGGGCCGTCCGTTGTGCTCTCCCGTCGCCGTCGGAGGCGGGATACGGCTGATGGCGGGCCGATCACGCGAAAGCATCCCGACGCGATTTCGCCCGAAGAACGGCGGGAAGCCACTGCCTCGCCCGTGCCGGCGCCTGCGTTCAGGAAGTCGGGCGACGGAGAGAACCCTTGGCCCGCCTCCAAGTCGGCGGCATTGCGGCTTACCGCCAAGGAACGGATTCTCCTCCTCCTGTTCGCCTTCGCACGACATGCAGAGGCGCCGGAGGTCCCGTCCGACCTTACGCAGGGCAGCATTGCGCTTGCGGCCGGGGTCGATCGACGTCACTTTACTCAGTACGTCCGTCCCCTCCTCAAAGAAGGGTTGGTCCGGGAGCGGACGACGCACGTGCAGGGCGCCCTCCAACGACGAAAGGTGTACGTGATCACGGAAGTGGGTCGGCGGAAGGCCCTCGCGATTCGCGACCGGCTTCGTTTGGCGGCAGTCCTCGTCCAGGATGCGGCGGGAACCCGGGAGTCGACCCTCGGAGAGGTTCTTGTGGCGGCGAACGGTTCCAAGTCGCTTCTCGAAATCGTGCGTGAGTCGCTGAGGTCGGAAGTGGTGGACCTCACCGCCTTGCCGCCGAACGGTCCTCGATCGACGGAGCTGCCAGAGGGAGTGGCGGAATGAAGGCGGTCTCACTTGAGCTCACAGCCCTCTCCCTGGTCGCCCTGCTCGCCTGGTCGGTCGTTAGGTCGGCCGACGGTTCTAGCGCCACGTTCGAACCCGACGGCGAGCGGTTGGAGACGGCTGCCATCAGTGATGCGCGGACCAGAGGCGGTCCGAAGGAGCGCGTGTTCGAGCCCAAGGAGGTCCCCTCCCCTCGGGAGAGCGCGGCGGTGGCCTACGACTTCCGCTCGGACCGAATCATCCTCTTCGGAGGGAACACGAACCGTGGGAACCCGGGCACACTGAGCAGCGAGACGTGGGCGTACGATCTCAGCGCGAACACCTGGGCCCGCCGAAACCCGGGGGTCAGTCCTCCGGGCTTGGCGACGGCCGGGATGGCCTACGATATCCAGTCCGATCGGACCGTCCTTTTCGGCGGCTCCACCTATGGATTCGCGGACGAGCCAAGCCAGGCGGTCGTGGGGGACACCTGGGCGTACGACTTTGGCAACGATAGCTGGGAGAGAAGGAGCCCGGCGATCAGTCCGTCGGCGAGGGCCGCTCCCTCGATGGCGTACGACGCGGGGTCCGACCGGGTGGTCCTTGTTGGCGGCTACACCGGGGTCTCTCTGAACGACACGTGGACCTACGACTATGAAGCGGACACGTGGACGCCGATGGGAACCCTGGCACCACCCAGCACGGGGGATTCGGCGGCGATCGCGTACGATACGCTATCCGATAGGATCGTCGTCTTTGGCGGTTTCGTGCAGAGTCCACACGGGGACACGAACGAGACGTGGTCGTACGAGTTCACGAGCGACATGTGGTCCCGAATGGCCCCCGGACAAAGTCCGCTCCGGCGGTGGATCGTCCGAGGTGCGTACGACTCCAGCTCGGACCGCGTGGTCATCTTTGGCGGGTTCCGGGGCTGGACCGTGATGACGCCCCTCATGGACACGTGGGCCTACGATGTGGACGGAGACGCGTGGACGGATCGGGCGCCCGCCACACGCCCCGCGGCGCGGTGCTGCCACGCGATGGCCTACGACGCACAGTCGGGTCGAACGGTCCTGTTCGGGGGACGGACGAGCGCTTTGGCGAACGATGTCTGGGCGTACGACTACGCCGCCAATGTATGGATAGACATGACGATCCCGGGGGCTCCCCGGAATCCTTTCCTCTCCCCAGGGGACAGGCAGCTCATCCTGACGTGGGATCCCCCCGCCTCCCCCGGCGGGTCCCCGACGACCGTGTACCGCGTCTACCGAGGGACCGTGTCGGGAGTCCATACCCTTTTGGCAGAAGTGCCCCCAACCTCCTTGACCTACTCGGATTCCGGGCTGGCCGTCGGCGTCCGGTACTATTACCTCGTTTCCGCAGTCAGCGCCCTCGGGGAAGGCCCATTCTCCCAGGAGGTCGCGGCGACGACTGCGACCGTTCCCTCGGCCCCGCAAAGCGTCACCGCAGGCCCGGGCGACCGCCAGGTCACCCTCAGTTGGGGCCCGCCGGCAGACGACGGCGGATCTCCGATCCTTTCCTATTCTGTGTACCGGGATTCAACCCGGATTGACGTCGAGGGCGCGACCTCGTTTGTGGACACGGGGCTGGCGAATGATGTAACCTACACCTATCGGGTGAGCGCCCGCAACACGATCGGAGAAGGCGCGAATTCCTCCGCTGCCGAAGCGACGCCCACGGCGCCTCCTCCACCGCCCCCCCCAACGCCCTCCTCGGATTCCTGGCCGCTCATGGCCGCCGGGGCGATTGGGGTCTCCACAATCGGGGGACTCTTGGCGGTCTATTTCTGGCGGCGTCGGAAGCAAGGTGCTTGAAGGGCTTCGTCAGCCCCTCGCGGGAACGATCGGCGCCTCCGACCCTCGTGGAGCGCCTGAAGGTCATCTGGAAAACGGTAGCCAGCCCGATGTCCGAGACATAGCCGCTTCGGACCTCCGATTTCGAGGCCCCAAACCCTTTTAGTGGCGCCCCGTTATCGACGACTCGTGGGAGAGAAAGAGGACGCGACCGTCGTGAGGCCCCCGCCGCCGAAGCCCAGCTTCACGCGGAGCCTCATGTTCATGATGTTCATCCTCACGATCTTCGTCATGATCGACCCAGGGCTGCGCGCAGGAATGGGAATCGCCGCGGGCGCCGTGTTCAACC
>DATEUK010000173.1:0-6399 GCA_035283165.1 Thermoplasmata archaeon | reverse complement strand
CACCAACCCGTTCCGGACCGTGACGAACGCGTCCGTCCCCGTCCACGCGGTCGAACCCGTTCCGGCCACGGCGAACGTGTTCACAAACGTGGCGACGCCGCTGATGACGGCCGCGGACAGGACAAGGGACAGGCCGAACCGTCGAGACGACTCGTCGTGCACGCCCCGAAGCAACCTGCCCGTTGAAAAGAACGTTTCGCCTGCCAGCTCGTGGTCCGACCGCCGCGCCTCCGCGGCATCCCTCGAGAGGCGGAAGGATAGACCACGCGGTCAAAGGAGGCTCACGCCGAGGGTCTCGACCTCGCCAACGCCGGCGATGCGGCGAAGGGCCTCCTCCGCTTGCTCCGCCTGACCCGCCTCGTCCTCGAGGACGAGGGTGGCCTCGAGCGCTTGAAGCCCGAACGCGACCGGGCGCACCGCCAAGTCCCGGACCACGCCGCCAAGGCTCCGGCGGACGGATGACTCCATCTCCGCGACGTCGACCTCGGAGCCCTCCGGCAGGATCCGGAATGTGACGGCGACCTTGCCCACCCTAAGGCCCCCGAAAGCCGCAAGACGGGCACACGTAGGCGACCCCCTGGTCCCGGCACTGGGCGCATCGTCCGATCGTTCCCCTGCCACAGCTGGGACACGGGAACGACGTCGTTCCACGGTCCCCGATGACGAGGCCGCACGAGCTACACCGCTTCTCCTGACGCAGGGCCATCATGGGCTCGCGGCCATTCGAGGACGTGTAATAAACCCTTCGCGCCGAGTCCCGCCCCGCGCGAACAAGGGCGGCGGGCCCCCGACGGAGGCACGGGATTCCGCCCGGAGACGCAACGTTTATCTAGTAGGGCTAGTTTGGCACGGGCTCGCGCATGTCCGCCGAAGCGCTCGGGGCCCGTAGCTCAGCTAGGTTGGACGTGTCGTGCAGGCCGTCCCTAGAAAGAGCATCTGGCTTTTAACCGCGACGAGAGCGGGAGGAAACCAGGTGGTCCGGGGTTCGAAAATGCCTTCGCGCGCCGCGGGGGCTTCGAAAATCCCCGCGGGCCCGCCCGCACGGCGGCATGCGAACGCGGAGAACAGGAACGGGAGGCCCACCCTTGCGGTTCAACCCTCTTGACCACGTACTCGTCCCCGAACATCGGTTGCTGTCCCAGGAGGAGGCCGACGAAGTCCTGAAGCGCCTGAAGGTCACGAGGGACCAGCTGCCGAAGATCCGCAAGACGGATCCCGTGATCCGGTTACTCGAGCGGGTCCATGCGTGCTCAAAGTGCGGGGGTCGCGTGGCGCTCCGGGAAGCGCCCGGGAAGGCCCCGCGCGCGTGCGTGGGATGCCGCCAAGACGAGGTCTCCTGCACCTGCGACCGGAGCGAGAAGGGCCCCATCGAGGAGGGGAGCATCATTCGAGTCCTCCGACTCACGCCGACGGCCGGTGTATCCGAGGCGTACCGCCTCGTCATTGGAAGGTGAACCATGCGGGAACTCGTGGACGCGTTCTTCCGAGAACGCAGCATCGTGAATCACCACATCGCGAGCTTCAACGACTTCCTCCCGACGATCGACAACCCGAACAGTCGCATGCAGCGGATCGTCGACAACCTGCGGGTCTCCCCGGAGGATGACCGGAGGGGACTCATCAAGCTCGACGAGGACCGCACGGAGGGCGACGTCATCGAGATCCGGATCGGTCGAAAGCGCGACGACAAGAGTCGCATCGACCTCGAGGCGAAGCCGACGATCAAGGTAGGGCTGCCCGTCGTGAAGGAAGCCAACGGGGCGACGCACCCGCTCAGCCCGATGGAAGCACGACTCCGGAACCTGAACTACACGGCCCCGATCTACCTCGAGTTCACGGTCATCGAGAACGGCATTGAGCGCGAGCCGGAGACGATCCCGATCGGCAACCTTCCGATCATGGGGAAGTCGAAGCGGTGCTCCCTGCACCGGGAGAACCTGGAGACCGAGGGAGAGCTGACGGACGACGAGTACACGCTGGAGCTCTCGCGGATGGGGGAGGACCCCTACGACCCCGGCGGCTACTTCGTAATCGCCGGCACGGAGCGCGTCTTGATTTCCCTAGAGGACCTCGCGCCGAACCGCGTCCTCGTTGAATTCAACGAGCGATACGGGAGGGAGGTCCCGATCGCGAAGGTGTTCTCGCAGAAGGAAGGGTACCGCGCCCTCACGCTCGTCGAAATGAAGAAGGACGGGGTGCTCGTCGTCACGGTCCCCACGGCGAGCGGGCAGATCCCTCTCGTCATCCTGATGAAGGCACTCGGGATGGAGACGGATCGGGACATCCACGATGCGATCTCGAGCGCACCCGAGATGGACAACATCGTGTACGCGAACATCGAGGAAGTCCGGAACAAGAAGCTGTATCCGCCGAACGGGATCTTCTCGAAGGACGACGCGCTGAGCTATTTGGAGCGCAAGTTCGCGACGGGCCAGGCGAAGGAATACCGGATCAAGAAGGTCGAGTCGATCCTCGACCGCTCCCTGCTCCCCCATCTCGGCGACGCCCGCGAGGATCGCATGAAGAAGGCGATCTTCTTGGGCCGCGTCGCGCGCTCCGTGCTCGAGCTGCAGCTCGGGAGGCGGCGTGAGGACGACAAGGACCACTACGCGAACAAGCGGCTCAAGCTCGCGGGGGACCTCATGGAGGACCTGTTCCGGGTCGCGTTCGCGAACCTCATCAAGGACCTGAAGTACCAGCTCGAGCGGAACTATGCCCGACGCAAGGAGGTCAAGATCAGCAGCTCAATCCGTCCGGATCTGCTCAGCCAGCGCCTTCTGCACGCGCTCGCGACCGGGAACTGGGTCGGCGGCCGAGCGGGGGTGAGCCAGCTCCTCGACCGGACGTCGAACGTGAGCGCGCTCTCCCACCTGCGGCGGGTCACGTCCCCGCTCACGCGGTCCCAACCGCACTTCGAGGCGCGCGACCTCCATCCCACGCAGTGGGGCCGCCTGTGCCCCAACGAAACGCCGGAGGGGCAAAACTGCGGTTTGGTCAAGAACACGGCACTCGTGATCGACGTGTCGGAGGGATTCCCCGAAGGCGAGGTCCACCTCCTGCTTGCGGACCTCGGTACCCGCCAGGTCCAGGGCCAAGCCCCAGAGCTCACCCGGGTGTACGTGAACGGGGACCTCATCGGCCTGCACGACGAACCGCGCACGCTCGTACGCGAGATCCGCGAGCGCCGCCGCACGGGACTTCTCAGTCACGAGGTCAACGTCCATCACGACGAGAACATGAACGAGGTGTGGATCAACTGCGACGAGGGCCGGATTCGACGCCCGCTCATGGTCGTCAAGGACGGACGGCTGATCCTGAACCGTCGGCACGTCGAGGACCTCAAGGCCGGAAAGACTCGGTGGTCCGACCTTGTCCGGAGCGGAATCGTGGAGTGGATCGACGCGGAGGAGGAGGAGGATGCATACATCGCGATCTACCCGTTCGACGTGCCCAGCCGGTGCCCACAGTGCAAGCGCCCGCTGTCGCGGAACGACGTGCAGTGGAGGAACATGGGCGCCGCCGAGGCGCACGCGGACCTCCTGTGCCGGCATTGCGAGAAGGCGTTCGAGGTGCCGTCGCAGCTCACGAAAGATCACACGCACGTCGAGCTCGACCCGATGGCCATCCTGGGCGTCGCATCCGGCCTCGTGCCGTACCCAGAGCACAACTCGTCCCCCCGGGTCACGATGGGCGCGGGCATGGCGAAGCAGTCCCTTGGGTTGGCGGCGAGCAACTACCGCATGCGCCCGGATACCCGGTCGCACCTCCTCCACTATCCTGAGGTCCCGCTGGTGCAGACGGAACTCATGAAGTATATCCAGTTCAACCGGCGGCCCGCGGGGCAGAACTTCGTCGTGGCGGTGATGTCGTACCACGGGTACAACATGGAAGATGCGATCGTGATGAACAAGGCGTCGATCGAGCGCGGCCTCGGCCGGAGTTCCTTCATGCGGACCTACCGCGCGGAAGAGCGGCGGTACCCCGGCGGGCAAGAGGACCACTTTGAGATCCCCCAGCCGGACGTCCGCGGTGCGCGCGCGGACCTGAGCTACGCGAACCTCACACCCGAAGACGGCCTGATCTCGCCGGAGGTCGGCGTCGTCGGGGGAGAGGTCCTCATCGGGAAGACGAGCCCGCCGCGGTTCCTCGAGGAGGAGACGGACTTCCTGACGCCGCAGAAGCGACGCGAGACGTCGATCACGGTGCGCCACGGGGAATCGGGTTGGGTCGACTCCGTCATGCTCACGGAAAGCGAGAACGGGTCCAAGCTCGCCAAGGTGAAGGTCCGCGACCTCCGCGTCCCGGAACTCGGGGACAAGTTCGCATCCCGCCACGGGCAGAAGGGCGTGATCGGCCTGATCGCCCCGCAGGAGGACCTTCCGTTCACGGCGGACGGAATCATCCCGGACCTGATCATCAACCCGCACGCGATTCCGTCGCGGATGACCGTCGCCCACGTACTCGAGATGATCGGGGGCAAGATTGGCGCGATGGAGGGACGCACCGTCGACGGCACTCCCTTCGGCGGCGAACGGGAGGAGTCGCTCCGCCAGGGTCTCGTGGCGGCGGGCTTCAAGGACAACGGGAAGGAGATCCTCTATGACGGGCTCTCGGGCCGGATGATCCCCGCGGACATCTTCACTGGCGTGATCTACTACCAGAAGCTGCACCACATGGTCAGCGGGAAGCTCCATGTGCGGTCGCGCGGCCCCGTGCAGATCCTGACCCGCCAGCCCACGGAGGGTCGCAGCCGCCAGGGCGGCCTTCGGTTCGGAGAGATGGAACGCGATTGCCTGATCGGCCACGGGGCCGCCATGGTGATCAAGGACCGGCTGCTCGATGAATCGGACGGCACGATTCAGTACGTGTGCGGGAACACGGAATGCGGCCACTTCGCGATCAAGGACCGGAAAGGCGCCCTCCGGTGCCCCGTGTGCGACAACACGTCGAAGATCTACCCCGTCCAGACGAGCTATGCGTTCAAGCTTCTCCTCGATGAGCTGTTATCCCTCGGTGTCGCGATGCGTCTCCAATTGGAGGACCTGAAATGACCGGCATGGCGGGGGTCACCAAGCGAATCCGGGCGATCAAGTTCGCCCTGCTGAGCCCCGACGAGTGTCGGCGCATGAGCGCGACGAAGATCATCACCGCGGACACGTACGACGACGACGGGTTCCCGATCGACATGGGGTTGATGGACTCCCACCTGGGGGTCATCGAGCCCGGGCTACGCTGCAAGACGTGCGGCGGCAAGGTCGACGAGTGCCCCGGCCACTTCGGGCACATCGACCTCGCGATGCCGGTCATTCACGTCGGCTATGTGAAGGAGATCAAGAAGCTCCTGCAGTCCACGTGCAGGTCATGCGGCCGGCTCCTGCTGACCCGCCAGCAAGCCCAGGAATTCATGCGCGAGCTGGAGTTCCAGGAGGAGCTTGGCGCGGACTCCACCGAGATGTCGGAGATGGTGAAGGAGACCGCGCGGGAGGCACAGAAACGGGCCCGGTGCCCGCACTGCGAGACGGAGCAGAGCAAGGTCACGCTCGACAAGCCGACGACGTTCCGCGAGGACGGCCACAAGCTGACCCCCCGGGAGGTCCGCGAACGGCTCGAGCGCGTGCCGAACGACGATCTCCGCGCGCTCGGCATCAACCCGGAGGTCGCGAGGCCGGAGTGGATGGTGCTGACCGCACTCCTCGTTCCCCCGGTGACCGTCCGACCCTCGATCACTCTCGAGAGCGGCGACCGGTCCGAGGACGACCTCACGCACAAGCTCGTCGACGTCCTGCGCATCAACCAGCGGCTCCGGGAGAACCGCGACGCCGGTGCCCCGCAGTTGATCGTCGAGGACCTGTGGGAACTCCTGCAGTACCACGTCACCACGTACTTCGACAACCAGACGAGCGGCATCCCGCCGGCGCGCCACCGGTCCGGGCGGCCCCTCAAGACGCTCGTGCAACGTCTGAAGGGGAAGGAAGGGCGCTTCCGCTCGAACCTGAGCGGGAAGCGCGTGAACTTCTCCGCGCGCACGGTAATCTCGCCGGACCCGGTGCTGAGCATCAACGAGGTCGGTGTCCCCGTGGAGGCCGCGCGGGAGCTCACGGTCCCGATTCGCGTGCAGACGTACAACATGGAAATCGTGAAGGAGTGGGTCAAGCGCGGGAACGCGCCGCAGAGCCCGAACGGGCAGTACATCCCGGGCGTGAACTACGTGATCCGGCCGGACGGGCGCCGCATCCGCGTGACCGACAAGAACGCGGAGACCGTCGCGGAGACCGTCGAGACGGGATGGGTCGTCGAGCGCCAGCTCGTCGATGGGGACATCGTGCTGTTCAACCGGCAGCCGTCGCTCCATCGGATGTCCATGATGGCGCACGAGGTTCGCGTGATGAAGGAGAAGAC
>DATEUK010000172.1:0-24976 GCA_035283165.1 Thermoplasmata archaeon | reverse complement strand
CGTCAGGGTGGTCGGCGTCCACCACTGCCCCGAGACGGGCGGATGGATGGAGAGCAAGACCGCGCCCACGTTGCCGCGCGCGTTCGCCGCGACCGCCTGGATGAGGAGCCTCCTCTCCACCGGGCCGTTGGCGCTGGGGACGTCCGGGGCAGTGATCCGGAGGTACACGCGGACCGTCTCCCCTTCCGGCGCGTCGAACGGCGGTGTCGCGGGATCGGCGGACGTGCCTGCGGAATCGAAGACCCGGAGGGAGATGCCCAGGGCGTCCCCGCCGAGGACGGTGACGTCGATGGGGATCGAGCGGGTCGTGCCGCCCTGGATCGTGGCCTTCGTCCCGTTCAGCAGCAAAGTCGGCGAGGTGATCGAGACGGTGCCGCGCGAGGCGAAGACCCGCACGGTCGTCGTGTTCGCGTCGTTCGTGGTGATCCCGTCCCCGGAGACGCCGAGCAGCGTAACGGTCAGGTTGTGGAGGCCCGCCGGGAGGGAGAGCGGTGCGGAGGCGACGGCGGAGCCGCCCGGGGCGACGGTGATCGTTGGATCGGCCAACACCGTGGCGCCCACGGAGAACCGCGCGGTCCCGGTACCGGCGGCGTTCCCGAGGTTGCGGACCAGGGCGTAAGCGAGGAACGATTCGGAGGCCACCGGGTCCACCCGGGAGAAGGCGATGTCGTCCGCGACGATGGCCAGGTCCGGAGTGTCCGCCGCCGCCGTGGGCGGTGGCTGCAGGACGAGGGCGGCGAGGACGAGGGCGACCCATGCCGCGAGCGCGAGCGCGGTCCACGAACGCCGTCGGTCCCGCGATCCCCTCACGACCTCACCCGACGACGGATCGCCCAGTACGCGACGGCGCAGGCGCCGAAGGTGGCCGCAATTCCCCCGATCTCCGCAAACGCGCGGGGCCCGAGGAGGTCCTCCCGGACCATGACGTCGAGCCGCTCCACCTCGCTCGTGACGCCGGAGTCGGAGACGACGCGCACCAGGACGGTGGCGCCCCGCGAACGGGGCGCGCTCTCGGGCGCCCGCAACTCGATTGTGACCGTGGCGGACTGCCCGGGCTCCACGCAATCTGGCAGCGGACGCGAGGAGACCGTGAAGCCCCCGTCGTCGAGAACCTCGAGCCGCAGGCCGCACGCGCGGCGGTCGTACGCGACGAGCTCCAGCACGACCTCTGCGGTCCCGCGGGCCGGCATCTCCACGAGGTTGTTGGACCCCGCCGAAAGGATCAGGATCGGGCCGGGGACCACGGGGAGGACCTCGATGGGCACGCGGGCGACGGACTCGCGACCCCGGTCGTCCGTGACCGTCAGGACCGCCACGAGGAGGCCGGGCGTAGGGAACCGCACGACGATTTCGGAACGGGAGACGCTCCGGTCGCCGAGCGTCCACCGGCTCGACACGATGCGGCCGTCCGGGTCATACGACGAGGAGGCGGACAGGGTCAGCCGGTCTCCGACCGCGACCGAGGCGGCGCCCGGGGTCGCGACGGCGACCGGGGGCGAGTTCGGGACGAGGACCGTTCGCGCCTCCGGAGCCGCGGGCTCTCCCGATGCGTCGGGCGCGACCGCCAGAAACGCGAGGATGCCGGACACCGCGAGGAGGAGCGCCTTCGCCCGCCCACGCTCCCTCACGCCCCCGTCCTCCCTCGCCGCCATGGGCTATGGGCGGCCGAAGGCCGCACCCGCGATAAATAGACTCTGGCACAGCGCTTTGAAAGCTCTTGAACGAACGCCGACCGCGCGTCAACATTCCGAGGTGAACGTCGTCGGTGCGGCTTGCGAGCCCGCGCAGCGCGTTCACCGTCTCCCCAACCGTCGCATGACCCGGACGAGGAGTTCGTGGTCCACGCGGAATCCGAGGGCAGGAAGCCTCTCCAGGCACGCTTGGGCCTCGCCCGCGGTGAGGAGGTCCTGCTCGACCCCGCGGAGGAGGACGCCCAGCGTCCCGACCGGCCGCAGGCCGAACCCGATCGCCGCCCGCCGGGCCAACGCGTCATCGAGGAGAACAACTCGAACGGTGCGCCGCCGGGCGAGCGCGAGGACCTGCACTTCGGCCGCGCTCAGTCTGCGCGACAAGGTTCCGGGCGCCGGGACCGCCGGGCCCTTTTCCACGCGGATCCAACCCTCCTGGACCGCCTCCTCCAGGACACGGACTTCGGGGTGGCCCTCGGGGGAACCGGAGAGCACCTCCTGCCAAACCGCCTCCGGAACCCGCACCTCCCCGAACAGATCCCGGAGCAACGAGAGGTGGCCGAGCTTTGCGAGGACCACGAGGGGGCTCGTGTCCGCGAGGATCAACCGAGCTCCCCCAGCGTCCGGAGGTCCTCCTCCAGGTCCTCCGCCGAGTAGCTCAGCGGGATGCGGCGGTCCCGGAGCACGTCGAGCATCTCCCACAGGGAGAGGTCGGCGAGTTCGGCAGCCTTCCCCAGCGAGACCTTGCGCGCCTGGTAGGCCTCCAGGGCGAGCTCGACCTTCCGGGACGCGACGGCCCTCCGCAGGAACTCCCGGATCAGCTCGGACTTGTCCTTGCCCTCGCGCTTCGCGAGGCGTTCGATCTCTCGACGGAGATCCCCCGGCAGGCGGAGGGAGACCATGGACGCCATTGTGTCATACATTGTACATCTTACGTATTACTTAATCCTTGGCTTGCTGTGCGGTCGACCCACACCGCCTTGAACCGCGTGAGGCGGCTCCCGGGCGACGGTGCCGGCCTGAAAACCGCTATTAGGTAGAAAGTTCTACAATGGGGCATGGCGTCCTCCGTCAAGATGAAGGAGCGGGACAAGCGGCGCCTCGACCGGCTCCAGGGCGAGCTGACGCTGCGCCGCGGGCGGAAGATGTCCCAGCAGGAGATCCTCGCCTGGCTCCTGAGCCTGGGGGAGGCTGCAAAGGCCCGTTTCACCGAGGACGCGGAGCGGCCCATGACCGGCCGCGAGATCGCGTCCATGGAGCGCCTTACCGTCAACACGAGGATCCGGACGCGGGAGGGGGAGATCGACCGCGTTGTGGCCGAGGAGTCCCGATGAGCGTCCTCCTCGACACCGGCGTGATCCGATCGACGTTGTCCGCGAACTCGGACGGGACCCACTCCTGTCAACCTCTACGGTAGCTACCTTTAAGGTTACCTACACGTTCGTGTCCCCGATGGCGCTCGTCGCGGTTCCCATGCCGCCAAGGCTCGAGGGCCGCGGCCCCACGCTGGCGACCCTGCATGCGATCGAACGCATCCTCCGGGATGCGGAGGGTCCCCTCAGCCTGAACGAGATCAAACGGAGGCTGTCCGCGAAGGCCGTGCGGCACGCCATGGTTCGTCAGGCGGTGGACGAGTTCAAGCGACTGGGCTTCGCGGTCGAGGGCGCGAAGGGGGTCGTCTGGGTGCTGAACGTGTCGCCCAAGGTGTGGTCCGGGAAGTGGCGGGACCTCTAGGCGGGGGACGATGGGCGCGTACGCCGTCCTCATCTCAGGGGCCGCCACGCTCGACCGTCGACGGCTCGATCCCGTGCAGGGCAAGAAGCTCCTCTGGTGGCGGGACCGGCTTAGCGAAGACCCTACAGCGGGGGACCACGTTCAAAAGGATCTGATCCCCCGGCAGCTGAAGCGCCAGTTCGGGGTCGAGAACCTGTGGAGGGCGGAACTTCCTGGCGGTTGGCGCTTGCTCTACACGATCGCGGCGAGGGTCGACATCCGCCCCCAGGTCCGCATCCTGCGGATCCTCATCCACAAGGAGTACGACCGCCTATTCGGCTACGGCACCACATAGATACGCCGGAACTTCGAAGCGCCGATGAATCGCGGGTCCTGCGTTCCGGGGTGCGGCGAGCCCCCTCCTTCAGGCGGCGTTCTCTGGAGGAGGGCAAGGTCAAGGAGGAGCGAGACTCCTTCGATCTGTCCTCGATGGCGTCCCAGCTCGGCCTCGTCCCGGAGAGCAAGTTGCTCAAGGGCGTGGTCGAGGGCCTCGAGGCCCGGTCCGGTTTCGCGAGCCAGGCTTCACCGGTACCGGATCACGGTCAATCCGGGGACTCGGTCGAAGTCGGGGTCCGAACAGAGGAGGGGCTCCCCGTGCGCAAGCGCGGTGCCGGCCACTAGCGTGTCGATGGGTCCGATGCCGGCGCCGCGGGCCGACAGGTGCACTCCGACGTCCGCCGCCCGGGCGGCGGAGGGGTCGTCCAGCGGGGCCCGGGGCATCCGGGCAAGCACCCGCTCCGCCTTCGCGAGCTTCCGTCGCGCGCCCCGCAGCCCGAGGACGAGCCGGGTTTCGTAGAGGACCACGGTGGGCACCGTGATCCGGTCCTTCCGCTGCTCCAGGTCCCGATATGCCGCCACGGCGGTCGGGATCCCCGCCAGGAGGTCCAGAACGGCGGACGTGTCGAGCATCGTCATGACCGTCGTCCCCTCGTGGCCTTGGCGAGTTCCTGCTCCGCGCGATGGTCGAGGGACTCCGCCAGGGCTTGCAGATCCTCCGCCTCATCCGCGTCGAGGATCGCCTCAAACTCGTCCGCGGTCGGCGGCCCCGCGAGGCGGCGGACGACCTCCGTGAAGCTCTCGCCCTTCCGCTTCCGAGCCCGGAGCAGGCGGTACGCATCCTCGGAGAGGCTGATGGTCTTGAACGCCATCACTCTGTGTATACACACAGACATAGATAAGGTCTGCCCTCACGTCCGACCTCTCGAGGTCGTCCGACGCCGTCGGCGGACGCGTCTGGGGCGAACCCACACGCTCACGGGCCGAGCCAAGTCGGAGGCACTTCGGTGTGGACTCGGTAGAACTTTCACCGCGGTCGCGAGGATCACGAGGCTCGCGGCGGTATCGCGTGTCGGGGTCTTGGCGGTGTCGCGCCCTGGCGGCTTCGAGGCTGCTTTCTGCGGCGTTACCCTTATTGGGTGCCGCGCCCGTAGGGATTCCGTGAAGTACCGCGTCGTCCTCGAACGCGACCCGGAATCCGGTCACACCGTCGCCACGGTCCCCGGACTGCCCGGCCTCTTCGTCGACGCGGAGACCGAGGAGGAGGCGCTGAAGCTCGCGAAGGAGGGCATCGTCTTCTACTTGGAAGAGCTCGGGAAGGCCGCCCCGAAGGGGCGTGCCAGGGCCGCGCCCGCGAAGGTCGTGACGGTGGACGTCTGAAGGGCCCGGCTGCCCGGGAGATCGACGGGCGACGGTTCCTCCGGGCGATGGCGCGCTTCGGTTGGCATGTGGAGACGCAGCGCGGGAGCCACCGCAAGCTCGTCCACGCAGACCGCCACGATTTCCTCGTCGTGGCCTTCCACGCGACGCTGAGCGGGTCGGGCTCCCTAGCAACTTCATGGCTAACTAAAAGGTGTGGACTCTCGGGCAGCCGCCCGTCAACGACCGGCGGTGGCGGTAGCTCCGGGCACCCCTCGAAAGGATATTCCCCCCGCCGGTACTCCTCCAGGCACAAGCCCGACGGCCTGATGATGAACCCGCCTCCATGGAAGTCCGAAGGAGAGTTCCTGAGCCACGCGCTTCTGCAGCCGAACGTCGTGGAAGCCCGCGACTTTCAGGTCGGGATCGCGGACGAGTGCCTCGATCGGAACACGTTGGTCGTGATCCCCACCGGCCTCGGCAAGACAGTGATCGCGGCCCTCGTCATCGCGGAGACGTTGAACCGGATCGGCGGCCGGGCCCTGTTCCTCGCCCCGTCCCGCCCCCTCGCGGACCAGCACGCGGGGACGCTGGACTCCGTGCTCCGCCTCGGGGGCACGGCCTGCTTGACCGGGACGGAGGCACAGCCAAGGCGAGCCCGGCGGTGGGCGACCCGCCGCCTGCTCGCGGCGACCCCCCAGGTCGCCCTGAACGACCTGCGGAAGGGGCTCCTCTCCAAGGACCTGTCCATCGTGGTCTTCGACGAGGCCCATCGCGCCGTCGGTGACTACGCGTACGTGCCCCTCGCCCGCGAATTGCGGGCGTGGTGCCCCTCCGTCCTCTTCCTGGGGCTCACGGCGTCCCCCGGGCACGAGGAAGAGCACATCGAGGAGGTGCGGAGGAACCTGTTCATCGAGACGATCGTGCTCCGGACGAAGGACGATCCCGACGTCGCCCCGTACGTGCAGGAGACGGACCTGAGCTGGATCGAAGTAGAACCCTCGGAGGTGATCACGAAGGTCTCCGGCTACCTGACGAAGTACGTCCACGCGCGGTTCAACCAGATCCGCAAGTACGGCTTCCTCCGGAAACGGAAGAACTCGCAGGCGCGCATCCAGGACTTGAACGAGGCGTACGCGCAGGTGTTCGCCCGGCGGAAGGGGAAGTGGGCTCCGTACCTGTTCCAGGCATCCCGGCAGATCAATCTCGCACGGATGGGGATGCACGCGGTGCTGTGCATCGAGCGCCAGGGCGTGGACGCGTTCCGGAAGTTCCTGGAACCGAAGATGCGGCCCGGGAGGTCGAAGGTGGACGCGAGCCTCGTGAACGACCCGTTGGTTCAGC
Organism: Thermoplasmata archaeon; assembly: GCA_035283165.1. Lineage (GTDB taxonomy): Archaea > Thermoplasmatota > Thermoplasmata > RBG-16-68-12 > EA-27 > EA-27. The sequence continues at coordinate 18,536 of DATEUK010000172.1, read as the reverse complement.
GGGCGTACAAGGCGGCCCGGCGCTGGAAAGGGCCGTCCCACCCCAAGCTCGAGCCCCTCGTCCACGTTGTGTCCGAGCAGCTCGCCGCGAAGGCGAACGCGAAGGTCATCGTGTTCGCGGAGCTGCGGGACACCGTGGAGTTCCTCGTCGAGCTGTTCCGCGGGACGGGCGCCCGGGTCGAGCGGTTCACGGGACAGGGCGCGCGAGGAGGGCGCAAGGGGATGACGCAGAAGCAGCAGCACGAGGCCCTGTCGCGGTTCGCCGCGGTCGCGTTCCCCGTCCTGTGCGCGACGAGCATCGCGGAGGAGGGCTTGGACGTGCCCCAGGTCGACCTCGTCGTGTTCTACGAGCCGGTCGCGAGCGACGTCCGCCTGATCCAGCGAAAGGGGCGGACGGGCCGTGACGCCCCGGGAAAGGTCGTGATTCTGACCACGAACCGTACCGCGGACGAGGCGTACATGTGGGCGGGGATGAGGCGGGAACGGAAGATGAAGCGCCTGGTGAAACGGATGGCGCAATCCTCATCCGAACGGGCCACCGCAGCCCGCCAGACCGCGGCAAGCGCTGTGGTCCCCGGCCCGGTGAGTCCTCTCGCCCTTCAAAAGACATTGACCGATTACACGACATCGTCTGCTGAGAGGCCTGGGGGTTAGAGCCGCGGGTAACGGCCGACCCGTGGGTCCGGCTGGAGCACTACCGCTTCGACTTGCTTGGTACGCGGGTGTGAATGGCCCTCTCCGAAAAGCAGCTCTTCGGCTTCTTGGCGGTGCTGGCGGAGCTCCTGTCGAAGGAGAGCCAGGCCCTCGAGAGGGCGGGCGGAACGTCGCGGAGATCGTCGCGACGGTCCGGGGCCTGTACGAGGCGCTGGTCGCGGCGAACGAGACCCAGGAGGCGGCGAAGCGGAACGCGAAGGCGTCGACGGACACGTTCGTGGCGCTGAAGCGCCAGGCGTACGTGACCGCGTCGGGGTACCTCGACATGGCGATCGCGGCGGTGGGGAAGGACACGGAGGCGGCGAAGAACTTGCGCCGGTACCGGAGCCGGATCGCGCGGCCGGGCGCCGGCGGCGCGGAGACGATGCCGGTGCCCACCCCCTCGCCGCAGTGAGGCGTTCAGGATTCGCCCATTGTTCCGTCTGGGCCCCGGCGGTGTCGTTCCCGCCGGGGTTCTTTTTTTGTCTGCCTTTTCGGGTACTTTTGGCGGCGGTCCCGTTTCTGATCCGCCGTCCGCGCGCTTGGCGCCCGAGGATGCGTCCCACCCTTGGGAGGCCTCGAATGCAGGGTTTCCGCATGCGGCGGCGGTCCCTCTACGTGTGGACCGGGTTCGGGAACGTTGGCGGTGGGTCCGGGAACATGCCGCGTGGCCTCGGGAGCATGCGGACCGGTCCCCTTCGCATGTCGAAGGGGCCCGGGAACATGTGGGCGGGTGGGGTCCACACGTGGACGGGGGTGGGACGCATGTGGAAGGATGTGCGCGACGCGCAGCGCGCCTTCGGCGCGTGTAGCAGGAGTCCCTCTACATGCAGACGGGGTGCGTTCGCATGTTGCGGAGGTCTGTTCCGGATCCCCCAGACGACGGGCTCATCCTGAGAACCGCACGGAATCGGGCAGGGACGGGCGTGGACGACTGCGACAGGCTTCAGTTTGCTGGCGGCCGATACAGTCGAGGCATCTTCATGTTCTGTCCGACGGTTTGACTCGTACATCATGCCGATGAGCGCGGCGGTCATGAACCCTTTTCCACGGCTCCAGGCGATAGGACACGACCATGACTAGGGTCATGGCCAGAAGCGACCAATCCACTACGACGCCCATGGAAGCGTCTCTTGCAGACGCAAGTTTCCTCAGAGGAAGGTAGCCTGTCGCGACGATAAAGGCAGCCACGAAATAGGGGATCCTTCGAATGTATCGACGAATCTCCCCAGCGTACTCGACTGACTTCAAGATCCCCCATAGCCAATAGAGCGCGAACATGAGGGCGTACGTCCAGAGAATTAGAGAGAAGTCGTTGTAGAACGTCACTAACATCAGGTACACCGGGAGAATCGCCAAGTCGATAACGAAACGATACCAGTTCCGATGGGGTTGGGCTCTCACGGACTTGTGATAACCGACCCAACTCATCACCACTGCCACATAGGAGACGAGAAGGACCGCCGCAGGGAACGGCGGGATACTCGTGCCCAAGTCCACGAGCCGCAGGAAGCTCTCCGCAACAATGATGGCGAAGATGATGTCGACCAGGTCGACGTACGTCCGAGAGGTTTCCCTCAGATCCGCCTCATTCTTCCGTGTTTCTCGAACCTGGAGCCATGTCCGACGTAGTTTTGCGAGGAGATTCATCCTGCAGAGTCCCCCATTGCCCTATCGTGTCAAGGACGTCCTTCCATCCCCGGCACCGCACAACTTGGTACTGACCGGGTTGGGAGGCAAAGACCTGCCCCCGGCGGTTCCAAGGCTGATCGAACAGGATCGCGCTACCCCTCCTTTCCGCGAATAAGGTGACACTACCCAAGTAGTCGTCGATCAGAACATCAATGTTTGGGAGACTCTTGTCGGTGCCGACGTGCAGGTGGTAGAGGGAGCCGAAGTGGTGGGTGAGCCATTGCGCAGTTGAACCTTGCAGGTACTTGGGTCTCGAAGTGAGGGCGAGTAACGCGTGTTTCCTGCGGAGCCTGTTCACCGCTCCGTCCGCACCTTGGACCGGAGGTAGGGAGAGGACAAACTTCTCATCGCGGTACGCTTCGTCCAGCGCACGCGAGATCGAGCTGGGTCCGAATGGAAAGTCCCATTCTGTTACCGCTTCCTTCGGCACACGAATGCCATACCTGGCCGCAATCCACTTCGACAGACCCCTCACGTGGTCGCACAGGACGCCGTCGATGTCGACGCCGATGCGCACACACCGTTAATGCAGAAGGATGCATAAGTCTTAGCAGGAGCATCCGCGCTGCATAGCACGGTGGTCAGGCATGGCCTAAGGGGGTGCCCGGCGACGCTCTGGTTAGCGGTTCTCTGGGCTTTGATTCCCGAGCGAGGCCCAGAGGACGCGCAGGGCCAAATAGGTAAAATGCCGTCAGGGTGTCGGTTCCAGGGTATCAGGTCATGGGAGGAATGTGGCTTTACAGTCGAGAGCTGACAATCTGACCCGCACGAACAACGGTCAATCCCGGCGTGACCCTCGGCTGTACTACTCTACGAAGAAAGGGAGATTCTACCTAGGCCATGCCGAGGACACATTGCGCCTCCCAGAAGTCAGGCGGCTTCGAGGCAAGGTTCAGCTTGTGTTCACGTCGCCGCCTTTCCCCCTAAACCGGAAGAAGAAGTACGGCAACCTTCAGCGAAGGCAGTACGTGCTCTGGCTGTCCACTTTCGCGGAGGAGTTGAGTGAACTCCTTGCTCCGAAGGGATCCGTTGTTATTGAGCTAGGAAACGCGTGGGAGCCCGGGTTGCCCGTCTTTTCTACCCTCCCGCTCGAGGCCCTCTTAGAGTTCAAGTCGGCCGGCCAATTCTACCTGTGTCAGGAGTTCATCTGCTACAATCCCGCCAAACTACCTACGCCTGCGCAGTGGGTCACCGTGAAACGAGTTCGCGCAAAGGACGCCTTCACGCGCCTCTGGTGGATGTCCCGAACACCGTCTCCGGACGCTCGAAACACGAGGGTGCCCAAGAAGTACAGCGAGGACATGAAGACCCTGCTGCGGACGAAGCAGTACAACGCGGGGAAGCGTCCATCCGAGCACGTGATCGGATCGACGTCGTTCCTGCATCGGCACCGTGGGGCGATTCCGCCCAACGTACTTCGGGTCGCGAACACAGCATCTAACGACCCGTACCTGAAGTACTGCAAAGCACACGATCTCGAACCTCATCCCGCAAGAATGCCTCCCGACATTGCAGAGTTCTTTATCCGATTTCTCACTCGTGAGGGTGATCTTGTGTTGGACCCTTTCGCAGGGAGTAACGTCACAGGCGCCGTGTCAGAGAGACTCGGCAGACGGTGGCTATCCATTGAGCCGAATCGTACCTATGTGCGCGGCTCGGCGGGGAGGTTCCGCGATGACGAAGGGAGGGTGAGGGTAGCCTTCTCACGAAAGCGAAAGCCGGGAAGAACCAAGAACTGAGGCTCAGGGGATGTCCGAGAATCATGCCGCCGGTGAAGAGGTCTTGGCGGAAAGCGACAGGCGTGGCCTCCGCGCCCTGGATCTAGCCCCGGACTACAACACTGAGGACAACGACATCGTGAGAGAGCTCTACGCCCCGTGTCTGGAACGTGCAGAGAGATACGACAGGGCGGTTGGCTACTTTCGAGCGAATGTCTATAGGGAGCTCGGCGAACAACTCCTCAATTTTGCCATTGGGGGGGGTAGGGCGAGGATCGTTTGCTCCCCAGATCTCCCTGAGCCCGACGAGGACGCGGCCCGAGAGGGATACGAACTTCGGGGAACCCGATCAGGGCCTGACCTAGATGCGTCCCTAGCTGAATCACTCTTGGCAATGTCGCGAACCCCTGACGAAGCGGATTGCCTCAACATGCTGAGGCTCTTGATCGAAAAGGGATCGCTCGACTTGTTTGTGGCAGTAAGGAGTGGCGGAATCTATCACCGGAAACTCGGGACGTTCTCCGACTCGTATGGGGACATGGTCGTGTTCTGCGGATCGGGGAACGAGACCGAAAGGGCGGTCAGCGCGATTGAGGACTGGTCAAACGATGAGGAATTCGACGTCTTCCGCAGTTGGGGAGGTGAATTTGAGCGTGCGAAGGCGCTCCGCAAGGCCTCCTATCTCCAACGGCTGCTATCGTGCGGAACCCAACACACCAAGGTCCGGCCATTGAACGAGGTCGAGCGTTCCGTCATGGCACGATTTCGTTCCTACCAGAGTTTCGAGGATTGCAGACCGGGTGCGCGGAAGAGGTCAGGGGTCCAGCGTGGAAAAGCGCCGATCGTCCCCTACGCCTACCAGATGGATGCTGTCCGAGCTTGGGCGAATAGCGGGAGCATTGGAGTCCTCTCCATGGCTACGGGGACCGGAAAGACCGTCACGGCGCTCCTCGCCTTGCGTCCTCACATCGATGCAGGAAATCCAGTGGTCGTGGTCGTCCCCACTCGGATTCTCTTCGAGCAGTGGCTGGAAGAGCTCCAGAATTTCTATCAAGGCGTACCCGTCCTGCTCGCGGGGGCTGGACACGACTGGAAATCGGATCAGACGAAGCGACTCTACGTGTCCGAGTTGAGGCTCCCCCGCATTATCCTTGCCACGATGCGGACTGCGGCTACAGACGACTTCATGGAGTTTCTGGGTCAGGCTAAGGATCCCATTCTAGTTGCAGATGAGGTGCATAGACTCGGCAGTCCGATATATCGAAGGCTCTTGCAGATTCCTTTCAAGGCGAAACTCGGCCTGTCCGCGACCCCCGAACGCCTCTTCGATATCGAGGGCATGGAGGCTTTGTCCAAGGCTTTCGGAACCCAGCCCGTCTTTCGCCTCGAGCTTGGCGATCGCGTGAGGCTGTCTGATTCAAATCGCATCGAGGTTCCAATCATTGGGCACTTCCTTGCCCCCTACGAATACGATTTCGAGTGTGTCGAACTAACCGCGGCTGAGCAAGAAGAGTGGGATGACGTGACCGCCCAAGTGCAGTTGCAGATTGCGCGGGACCCGTCGCTCGTGCGGAATGGGCTGGTTCATTCCGGCAACGAGAAGCTGAAATTACTGTTGATCAGACGAGCAAGAATCGTCAAGAAAGCTGCAGCGAAGATCGATACGGCTCGCCGGATCGTCTCCGCTCGGTATCCGCCGAACGGCCGGTGGATAGTTTACTGCGACGATGAGGAGCAGATGAACCTGGTTGTCGACAGTCTTCGGTCGAGAACGGAACACCTCACGGTTCTGAAGTATCATTCGAAGATGCCACCGATTGAACGCCAAATGGCACTGACGCACTTTGAGAGCAATCCCGGGGTCATTGTAAGCATTAGATGCCTGGATGAAGGGGTCGACATCCCTTCAGCAGATGGTGGACTCATCCTGGCCTCTTCAACGAATCCCCGAGAGTATGTCCAACGGAGAGGACGACTGTTGAGGAAGGCCATCGGCAAGAAGTCCGCCAGGATTTTCGATGTGCTCGTGCTGCCCAAGCCCGCCTCGGAAGAAGGCGAATTCCCGATGTCCATCGTGAGGAATGAACTCGCGAGGGCATACAAGTTCGCTCAACACGCACAAAATGTGGAGGTAACCCATCGGCTTTGGAAGGTCTGTCAGGCGTATGGGGTGAGCCTCGAGAAGGACTCGGAACAAGGACTCGAAGAGGACGACGAGGAGGGATAGGGGTGGACATCGATGAGATGTTTGAGGTCCTCCGCAGGACAAATCGCCAGCGTCGAAATCCGGTGGACAACGCGCTTCTGGAACAGGTCATGGCACTCGTGGTGAAGAACCCGTTAGACGAGGACCGGGCCCGTTGTCAAGACGCGATCGAGATGATTCTCCGGCAGCAAGCGGGAGGGAAAAGACTTGCTCATTGAGAGGATTCGCCTTCTTAACTTCGGACCTTTCTACGGCGAACACGATCTAGTCTTCCCAGGAGACGGATCGGGCGTCCATCTGATCAGGGGCGATAACGGTCAAGGTAAGACCTCAATCCAGCGAGCGGTTCTCTGGAATCTCTATGGCAAGGTGCTCGACAGAAAAGGACAGGTCATTCGCCCGACGTCTCTTCTGAATCGGTCCGCAGCATCCGAAGACCTATACCAATTCGGCGTCGTTGTCTACCTCAGTCACGAGGGGGAGGAATGGGTCATCTCTCGTAAGACTGTCGCCCGCAGTCACTCGGATCGGATGTACGATACGGGAATGAAAGTTGACGTGGTGAAGGATGGCGAGCCCCAACCCAACCCCGAGCACACGATTCAGAGGATCATTCCCCACGATGTCAGTCGGTTCTTCTTCTTTGACGGGGAAATGCTTCGAGACTACGAGGAGTTACTGGACCAGACTAGCCGAGCAATGGGCCTCTTGCGCGATTCGATTGAGCATGTCCTCGGAATACCCCTCCTCCGGATCGCCCGAGACGACCTGTACGAGGTTCAGAGGCGAAACGAGAATGAACATGCGAAGCTCACCAGACGTTTGGGGGGGAAAGAGTACGAGAAGCTTGTCGACGACTTTCAAGTCATCTCCCAAGAGATCGACACAAGGAACAAGCAGGTCAAGGAGATTGAGAAGCAGATCTCACAGCTCGAAACCGAAACCGCGGACAAGAAACGCCATCTTACGGACATGTCGACAGTTCGGGAGCTCGCCAGGGAAAGAATCAGGTTGGAGGAGGAGGTCGCACAACTGGCCGCCGCACGGGACCGCGAAATGGACCTGTCAAAGGGCTTCGCAGCGCAGCTCTACAAGACCATTCTCGTCCGGAGCTCCGAGGACATCATCGCCCGCCTTCAGGCAAAACATGAGGCGGCGATGGAGAGATACAATGCGAAGCAGCGACTCCTCGGCCAGGCTGAGCAGATCCAGAGTGCCATGCAGTCGCAGCAGTGCAAGGTTTGCAGGACGGTACTCAACAAGGAGAAGCTAGAGGCTTTGAAGGGGGACCTCCGGGACATCAAGCTCAAGATTAGGGAGCTTACCGAAGTGCCCGAGCCCAATCTCGAATACGAGGACCACGTGAATCGGCTCAAACACCTTTCGAGTCAGATGATTACCGGCAAGACAGTCAAAGAGGTTGATGAGAGGATCATGGGCATTGACCATAGAATTTCGGCGCTCAAGTCGACGCTGAGAGGGTTGAGAGAGAAGCTCGCGGGAGTGGACGAGGACGAGCCCCGGAAACTGGAGCTTGAAATTGAAGCCGCTACTCGAGAGTCGGGTAGACTACAAGGACTCAAGACCGCCGAGGAACACCGTAACCTGGAAGACTTAGAAGCGAAAGCTGAGCTCGATCAACAGATTCGGAGCATCGACCGCGAGGAATTGTCGATACTGGCGAAGAGAGTGGACCTGGTCAAGTCCGTTCAGGAAGTGTTCGATCAGTCCGTTTCGGTGTACAGAGATGAGCGACGCGAATATGTGGGGTCCGTTGCGTCTGACGTTTTCCGGGAACTTCGAACGAAGCCGAGTTTCTCCGAACTCTCGATCAACCAGCAATTCGGCCTCAACATTGTTACCGAGTCCGGTGGCATCCTCGATCGTGCGGAGTGGAGATCATCAGGAGAAGAGCAAGTTGTCGCCCTCGCATTGATTGGCGCACTGAACCGCTGCGCCCACATCAAGGCGCCTCTGTTCATGGACACTCCCTTCGGCCGCCTCGACACAAAGCATGGGAAGAGGGTTCTAACGTTCCTGCCGAAACTCGCAGAGCAAGTCGTCCTGCTCGTTACGGATCGCGAGTTCAGGAAGGAAGACGAGCAGTATCTCTCGGGATACATCAAGAGCGACCATACCGTGATTCATCGCGGAGAGCGGGAGGGCTCGCGCATCGTGACCACAGGGGGCTAGGAGAGGATTCAGTTGAGTACCACGTTTGGCGATTCGAGGACTGTTCCAGCTAGTACTGAAGTGAAGACAATCATGAAGCAGCTAGTGGCTAGTGGGGTTTTCCAAGAGCAGCGCGATGCATGGCGGCTCGGAGCCGCATTAGGGATAGCTACAGGCAATACCCACGAACGGGGAACCCGAGGAACCTTTCAAAACATCAACAGTCTCGATTCTGAAGAGGTATTCGCCGCCGTAATGATGGGTCGTTACCCCGATCTTCCACCGGAGGAACGCCTCAAGAAGCTTGTTGATTATGCTGAATGGGGGGTGCGGGAGATTTTCCGAAAGCATCAGAACGGCACCCTCGACTGGGCGCAATACGCCTCGACCGGGAAGGAGTAGGACGAAATTGCTCCCAATGCACCCCCCTGGGGTTACCGTGCGAATCCCAGGATCCTCATACCGTGACAATTGCTAGGGCGATCGGCACCGGTTCCTCAACCAGCGGGGAGTAGAGCCCCCCACAAGGATCCTCTCGCCCTACATGCCCCCGACACGTTTAAGCCAAGGAACTCGGATGGACCCCGGCCCCAGCGGCGTGGGGAGGGGCATCGGGCAATAGGGGGACGTCGGCCTCCCGGCGGAGGCCCCCGAGGCACACACGAGATGAACGGTCCGAGGCGAGCGATCCCCGCGGTCCTCACGGTCCTCCTCACCGCCTATCTCCTGCTGCCCGCCCCCGCGCGCGCGGACCCCACGTTCGTGAACGAGGGCGGCGGCTTCGGTCGGGCGACGTGGGACTTCGCGACGCCCTCCGACTACACCGCCACGAACGCGACGTTGGCGGCGGGGAACGCATCCCTCACCCGGTCCTCCTTCTCGAAACCCTATGATGGCTCGAACTTCGCCGCCGAGAACGAGTCCTCCCCGAACGTGACCGTCGGCCCCGACGTGCGCCTGGCGGGGGATCCGAACAACCGGATCGCGAATGGGGGGTTCAACACGCCGGCGAACTGGACGTACACGCCGTCGGGGAACGTGTCCGCAGCGTGGGACCCCGTGGGGCGGCGGGCGCGGATGAACCACTCCTCGAACGACGCCAACCCGTTCCAGTTCGACTCGATGGACGATGTCGCCACCACGGGATGGCCCGGAGGGCCTGGATCCTGCGATATCGGGGCTTCGATCACCCTGAATCAGGAGGTCGTTCCTGGCACTGTCCGGGAAGGCCTAGGCTCACTTCTGGCCGATTTGGATTTTGGCGGCTTCCCAACGCGCGTTTGCTCTGCGGGGCGAAACAACGCGGGCACGTGGGACTGGTCGGCCTACACGCATTTGGCGGTGTGGATCGAGGGCACGGCGGCGGTCGGTCTGGAGGCCTACGTGCATCTCGAGAATGGCTTCGGCGGCAATCCGTGGGACTCGAACCGCACGACCCTATCCTCCGGCTGGACCCGGATCTTCTTCGACCTCGCCCCCTTCACCATCGGCGGCGGCGATTCCGCTGCCATTGACCTCCTCCAGATGCGTTTCACGGGAGTCGCAACTACCGCGACCGTGTACGTCGACGACCTCGTCCTCTTCGCCGCCTTCGACGAGACCGCGAGCGTCGCGTCCCAGTCCTTCACGAAGCCTGCCACGATCGGCAACCCGGGCGGCGTCCTCCTCACGTTCAACCTCACCGCCGGCGTCAGGACGAACCTCTTCGCGGAGCTCCGCGTCGACGTCGGACCCTTCAACTGGTCCTTCCTGAACCCGACGAACATCTCATGGACGTTCACCTTGGATCCGAGCGCCGCCCTCACCGCCAACGGGACGTTCACGCTCCGGTTCGCCCTCCGCCTCGCACGCCTCGCGGACGGGCTCGCCCAGTACGAGCTGAGCATCGACAACGTGAACCTCTCCGCGCCGGACTACGTGGACGGCTCGTACGTGGCGGTGCCGCTCGACGCGGGTTCGGCGGCGATCTGGACGGACGCGACGATCACGAAATCGGAGGTGCCGCCGATCACGCAGGTCTTCGTCGACACCCGGACCGGGAACACAACGGACACGTCCGACGGCACGTGGACGGGGTGGGCTTTCGTCTCGGGCACCGCGATCCCGAGCCCTCCGAACCGCTACCTCCAGTGGCGCCTCCGGCTCACGACGACGAACGGGAGCTGGACCCCGATCGTCACCCGCGTCGAGATCGCGTACGAGAAACATGCCGCCGGCGGCGTCGTCCGGACGAACGCCTCGTTCCTCCCGCCGGAGCCCCTCGTCGCGTGGCGGACGTTCCTCGCGAGCGATGCGCGGCCGAACGGGACGAACGTGTCCTACGAGGTCTCGGACGACAGCTTCACGTGGGTCCCCGTCGTCGACAATCAGAACGTGACCGCCATCCTCGGGAACCGCACGGCGTGGGTCCGGGCCTTCCTCACCGCCGCCGCGAACACGAGCCGCACCCCGGCGGTCGCGTGGTTCGCCCTGCGGTACGAGTTCTTCGACATCGTGGACCGGATCGACGTGGACCCCTCGTCCGTGAACCTGAGGGCGAACGAGAGCCAGGTGTTCACCGCCACCGCGTACGACCAGTGGGGCCACGTCCTGACGACCTTCGGCTGCGACTGGGAGACCTCGGACCTCGCCGGGAACGTCGGCCCGGACGGCGGCCTCGTCGGTACCTACCAGGCGGGCGTCGTCACCGTCGGCGCTCCCCACCGCGTCTACTGCTTCAACTCCGATCAGTCTGAAAGGGGAATCGCGTTCGTGAACGTCACCGCCCCCGGCCCCTTGGTGGCGATCGAGGTGTGCCCCGACCCGCGCGGCGCCTGCCTCCCGCCCGCGATCCCCGTGGCCAGGACGCAGCCGCTCCTCGCAGAGGGGTTCGACGCGGACGGGAATTCCGTCCCGCTCTCGGGGACCGAGTGGGCAACGACGATCGGACAGCTCACGCCGCCGATGGACGCGGAGCGGGCGACCTTGCGAGCGCCGACCACGAATGGGACCGGGCGCGTCACGGCCTGCGTCGGCGCCCTCTGCGGCGGCCTCGACGTCACCGTCACGCGGATCGGCATGCCCCGGATCAACGGCACCGTCCAGGACGTCGTGCGACCGGAGGACTCCCTCCCGTACGTGTGGGACCTGACTCGATTCGCGGGGAACCAGCCGGACCCGACGAACGACACGCTGGACAACCTGAAATGGTACCTGACCGGGGTGGACGACACGCTGTACTCCGTCTTCGGTCAGGATGAATTCAACCGCCCCGACCTCGTGGTCACGCCCGTCGCGAACGCCTCCGGGGACGACGACGTCGTCCTTTGGCTCGAGGACCGCGACGGCGTGCGGGCGTCGCAGGCTCTCGTGGTCCGCATCACGTCCGTGAACGACTCGCCCACGGTTGATGCGATCCCCCGGCAGGCCGGCATCGCGGGCCGCCCGTGGACCCTCGACCTCGCCCCGTACGTTGCGGACGTGGATGACCCGATCGCGAACCTCACCGCCGCCACGGACTCCCCATCCGTGACCGCGGAGGGCCTCACCCTGACATTCGCCTTCGACGCGGCGTGGACGGGGACCGTGCGGATCACGGTCACGGACGGCTCGGGCGCCGGGTCCGGACCCGTCTCCGTGCGCGTCGACCCCGTCGCTGGTGCCACCCCGGAAGCGTGGCCGTGGATCGCCGCCCTCCTCGCGGTCGCCGCCGTCGCGGGCGTCGTCGGCGTGGCCCTCGTGCTCCGCCGCCGGCGGAAGGCGGATGAGGCGGGGGTCCATCCGGAGGGGGAAGGATGAACAGTCCGAGGCGAGCGATCCCCGCGGTCCTCACGGTCCTCCTCACCGCCTATCTCCTCCTGCCCGCCCCCGCGCGCGCGGACCCGACGGAGGGCGCGGAATTCGGCCCGCAGTTCCGCACCGCCACGTGGTCGTTCGACAACGCCGCCAACTACACGACGGTGAATGCGGCGGTCTCCGGCGGCGCCGCCACCCTCCAGCCGACCGGGAGCCAGCTCGTGTGGACGACCGGCACAGACTTCCTTCTCAACCGGTCATCCTCGACGAACGTCACGTTCGAGCCGGGCCACCTGCGCCTGGCGGGGAATCCGAACGAACTCGTGGCGAACGGGGACTTCAACGGCCCCGCGAGCTGGTCGTTCGTCTCCTCGCCGAACTTCACCGCCAGCAATCCGCTAACGTACGGGCGGTTCGACGGCACCGTGGGTCGGGCGGCACAGACGTTCGATCGGATGGAGAGCACGGCGGACTGGGTCGAAAACGGGCCCGGAGCCTCCATCTCGGCGGACAGCGACCGCTACGAGGGCTCCGCCTCCGTCAACGTGACGTGGAACCCGGTTCTCCCCACGCAGTTCGGAGGAGCCCTGCGGACTATTGGGGGCCCTTGGGCTTTCACGGGATGGACCGGTCTTAGATTGTGGACCAACACGTCCGAGTCCGGGGCGGAGGTGTACGTGGAGTTAGCGGACGTGCTCTTCGCAACCTGGGACAGCCCCCCTCAGCCGGTCGCGAACGGATGGGGCCCGCACGAATTCGATTTCACCGCCGCCACCATCGATTTGTCGCAGGTCCTCTCCGTCGAGGTCCGGTTCACGAACCTCTCGGGTGGGACCCGGTCCGCGAAGGTCGACTTCATCGAGTGGTACAAGCGGACGCCGTTGAACGAGACGGCCGCGATCCACCAGACCGTGTCGAAGCCGAATCCGACGCGGCCCGAGCCTTCCCAGTCCGAGCTCCGTTTCGATCTCAACGCGCTCGCGACGGGGAACGTCACCGCGAGACTCGACGTGGCGGTGGCGAACGTCTCCGACATGTACCGGACGTCGATCCCCCTCGTCGCCCCCTTCTCGGGCACGATCGTCCGGGACCCGAGCCTGAACCTCACCGCCGCCGGGGACTACAATGTATCCTTCGCCGTCCACGTCGACGCGGACACGACGGGCGTGGCGCAGGTCTTCGTGGGCATCGACGGCGTGAGCCTCGTCGCCCCCGGCTACGCGAACGGGTCGTTCCTGTCCACGGTCGTGGACCTCCTCGGGGAGGTCTCCTTCGACACCGTGGCGGCGAACGCGACCCTCGGCCCCGGCCTCGACCTCGCGATCCTGGCGCGCAGCGGACCGACCCCGGCGGTCGATGGTTCGTGGTCGAGCTGGTCCGCGCACGCCCCGGGGGCGGAGCCCGCGTCGATGCCGCCGAATCGGTACGCGCAGTTCGTGCTCTGGCTGAACACGTCGGACGGTCTCACCACGCCGACCCTCGAAGACCTCACGCTCACGTTCAAGACCTACGCCCTGTCCGGGACCGTGACGACAGAGGCGTACGCGCCCGCAGAGGCCGTCTTCCTCTGGCATAACCTAACGTGGGCCGCGTCCACGCCGGGCGGCACGACCGCCGCGTTCGAGTACTCCCTGAACGGGATCGTATGGATTCCGACCTTGGGAGGGATCGGCGCAACGGGCACCCCATCGATCTGGATCCGCGCGCTCCTCGGCTCCCCGAGTTCGGGCCGGACGCCCGTGGTGTTCGACGTCACCCTCCACTTCGAGGTATACGGCGCCCTGGACCTCATCGTCGTCTCCCCGCCGTCCGTGAATCTGACCGCGGACCAGACGTTCGAGTTCACCGCCACCGCGTACGACCAATGGGGCCACGAGCTCACCACGTTCGGCTGCGACTGGGACGAAAACGACCCCGCCCCCACCGGCACCGTTACGGGGGACGGAACGCGGACCGGCAACTACAGCGCGGGCGCGGTCGGTGGCCCGTACCGCGTGTACTGCTTCGGCGCGAATCGGACCAAGTGGGACTTCGCGTTCGTCAACGTCACCGCCCCCGGCCCGTTGGCGGCGATCGAGGTGTGCCCCGACCCGCGCGGCGGCTGCCTCCCACCGGCGATCCCCGTGGCCACGACGCAGCCCCTGCTCGCGGAGGGGAAGGACGCGGACGGGAACGGCGTGTCCCTCGCGGGCACCGTGTGGTCGACCACGATCGGTCAGCTGAGGGCCCCCTTGGACGCGACGCACGCGACGTTGGCGGCGCCGACCACGACGGGCACCGGGCGCGTCACCGCCTGCGCGGGGGCGATCTGCGGCGGCCTCGACGTCGCGATCACATCGTTCGGGACCCCCCGGATCAACGGCACCGTCCTTGACGTCGTCCGCCCGGAGGACTCCGGCCCGTACGTGTGGGACCTAAGGCGGCACGCGGAGAACCAGCCCGACCCCGCGAACGACACGCTCGCGAACCTGAAGTGGTACCTCACGGGCAAAGACGACACCCTGTACCGGGTCTGGGGGGAGGACACGTTCGGCCGCCACGACCTCGTGATCACGCCCCGCGCGAACGCCTCCGGCGACGACAACGTGGTCCTCTGGTTGGAGGACCGGAACCGCGTGCGCACGTCGCAGTCCTCCCTTCGAATCCGCATCACGCCGATCAACGACCCGCCGTACTGGTTCCAGCGCCCGCAGGTCTTCGTGCGAGCGGGCGCGGCGTATACGCTCGACCTCGGGCCCTACGTGGCGGACGTGGACGACCCGGACACGAGCCTCACAATCACGACGGACGACCCGGCGCACGTCTCCGTCTCCGGGCTCCTCGCCACGTACCGGTACCCGGCCGGCTCGCCGCCGGACCTCTACGTGCGCCACTGGGTCCGCGACGCGTCCCGCTCCGCGCTGGAGTACGTGCGGATCCGCGTGGCGAGCAACCCTCCCCCGTTCGGGGTCGAGCCGCTTCCCGACCTCGACGACCTCACCGAGGACGTTCCGAGATCCAACGCCTTCCCGCTGTCCCTCGACGCCTACTTCGACGACCTCGAGGGGGAGCTGTTCTTCCTGGCGTGGAACTTCGCGGACCTGGTCGTGGACGTCTGGACCCGCGCCAACGGCTACGTCCAGGTGAACGTGACCGGGAGGCCGGACTTCTGCGGGATCGACCGAATCACGTTCCGCGCGACGGACGCGCGGGGGGCGTGGATCGAGTCGACGGTGCCCGTCACGGTCGCGTGCGTGAACGATCCCCCCGTGCTCTCGTGGACGGAGGACGTCCCGGTCCGGTTCGACGCCCCGTACCGCCTCGACCTCTCGCCGTTCGTCGACGACGTGGACTCGCCCCGGGAGTCCCTCGTCCTTGCGACGGACGACCCGGCCGCCGCCGCCGAGCGGTTGGCGGTGACGTTCCTGTACGCGCGGTACGACCTGGAGCAGCGGTTCCCCCCGCCAAAGCCCTCGTACGTCGTCCCCGTGAACCTGACCGCCTCGGACGGCGCGAACCAGACCACGGTCGCGATCAACGTCGTCGTGGGCGACAACCGCCCGCCCGAGCTCATCGTCCCGTTCGACGACCTGGAGATCGATGAGGACAGCCGACCGCCGCCGATCGACCTGGACGGGCACTTCTCGGACCTCCCGGTCGAGCCGCTCGCCTTCAACGCCTCCGCGGTCGGGGGCCGGATCGTCCCGAGGGTCGCCGCCGGCGACCTCACGCTCGTCCCGGAGGAGAACTGGTCCGGCCCCGAGGTCATCGTCGTGCGCGCGACGGACTCGGACGGCGCGTTCGCGATCACCTCCTTCCTCGTCGCCGTGCGCCCCGTGAACGATCCCCCCGTGCTCCGCGCGATCCCCGCGCAGGTCCGCGACGGCGGCGGGACGTGGTTCCTGGACCTGCGCCCGTACGTGTCGGACGTGGACAACATCTTCGCGGAGCTCGCGCTCTCCGCGAACTCGGGGAGCGTGCGCATCGTGGGCTCCGTGGCGGTGTTCTCGTACCCGAACGTCGACTTCGCCGGTCGCATCCTGATCACCGTGCGGGACCCGGGGAACCTCACCGCCAGCGCGTCCGTGACCGTCGACGTGAACGGCCCGTCGATCTGGTCCGCGCTGTGGTGGCCCTGGTCCGGCTTCGGGATCCTCGCGATCGCGGCGCTCGCATACGTGGCGTGGGGGCGGCTCGCGGAGCGCCGGTACTCCTTCGAGGACCTGTTCCTCGTCGGCCGCGAGGGGCGCCTGATCATGCACACGACCCGCCGGCTCCGGGCGGACCAGGACCCGGACATCCTCACGGGCATGCTCACCGCGATCATGCTGTTCGTGCGCGACTCGTTCAAGGAGGAGAAGGAGGACCTGAAGCGGTTCGAGTTCGGGGACCGCCTGGTGACCCTGGAGCGCTCCGAGCACACGGTCGCGGCGGCGATCTTCTCGGGCGAGGTGCCCCACGGCGTCTCGCTCCACCTCCGCCAGTTCCTCACGGACGTGGAGGACCGGTACGAGGTCCCGCTCGCGAAGTGGTCCGGGGACGCGGACGACCTTCCGGGGTTGCGCGCGATGATGCAGGACTTCGGGCGGCGCGGGAAGTGGCGCGTCGGCGACTGGAAGCGGCTATCGTCCTGACGGAAGTCCCCTTCTTTACGCGCATCCCGTTATGCCCTGTGGGCGACCTCTCCCGCGCATCGGGCTGACGGCTACCGCCCGAGATCTCGCCCTCGTCGAATCTCCATCGCCCCGTTCCAGTGGCCCGACATCTTCGCTCGGATCGCATCCATGCCCCGTGCGGCTCGACGGGCGCGCCTCTGATCGATGCCTTTGCGCGGATCGTCCTCGAGGTGTGAACGGATTTCGTCGAGGGAGCGGGCCTGCCGAAACGGGCCCTTCCGAATTCGCCGGACCTCCGCCACGAACTCGGGGCGGAGCCCCGTGTCGAAAACTCTCTCCTCATACTCCTGGACGATCCTCTCGATCGCGGCAGACTTGCCCCGGAGCCCTTCACGGGCCTTCACCACGAGAACGACGCGATTCGCGCGCTCCGAGAGTGTCACGACAACCTTCGGCATGGCTCGACGCATCCCGACTGTTGTCCTGAGTATAAGGGCTCCGCCTCGCGTGTCAGGGGCGGACGGATCGCGCGAGGTGAGGACTTGCCGGCCTTCCTCCGCGAGCCCGCCTCGGTTCCCGCCACCCAACCAAAGGCGATTGCTGCCGGAACGACCGCGGATGTCGCGCTGCTAGGCCGCGCGAATTGCCGCCAAGGCCCGGCGGACCGTCCGGACGGGGACCGCCCCTCCGAGCCGTCTCAGGTCCGGATCGTCGCTCACGAGGAGATCCGCGTCGACGGAGGCCGCCGCGGCGGCCACGACGGCGTCCGGTAGCTTCAAACGGGAACGCGCGCGGAGGTGTGCGGCGGCGTCCGCCACGTCCAAGTCCAGGGAGATCGTCCGGTATCTCCGTCCCTGCCTCAGGACGGCCAAGAAGGCCGCCCACTCCGCGGTGGCGTCCGCTTGGAGGAATGCGACCCCGAGTTCCGCCACGACGACGGTCGGGAGGTACACCTCATGGCCCTCCCCATCCAAGGCGCTGAGGAGACCCAACGCGGCCTCCCGCGACGGATCGCCTTCAATGAGGGCGGAACCTAGGACGTTCGTATCGAGGACGACCCTCATCGTCGCCACTCCTCCCTCAGCTCTCGCAGGAGGCGCCCAAGCCCCGACCCGCGGAGGGGATGGTCTCGACAGAATGCGGAAAGACTTCGAGAGGCCACCTTGCGGAGCCGGACCTCGCGGCCGTTATCCTCGAAGAACAGGAGGTCGCCGGGTCGCAGTTTGAGTCGATTCCGGATCTGTATCGGAACCGTCACTTGGCCCTTCTGTGTGATGGCGGAGGCCGAGGCGGGCATGGTCCCTTACCACTAGGTAAGGAATCTATTTGAGCCTTTCCCGTCCAAGTACGCTCCGCGGAACGAGGGATCGTCCTCCAGGGCGAACGAAGGACGTCCCGATCGACGACCCGGAGCGCTGCGGGAAGTGGCGGGTCGCGAACGGGAAGCGGCGGGACGACGGATCACGTGGATCCGAACGCGAACTCCAGGTGCGGGGTGATCCACGAGTACCGCCCGATCGAGGTCCCGAGCGCCCGGTACCCCGCCTCGCCCGGGTCGAGGACGAGCTTCGCGCGGAACCCGAGGCATCGTCCCTGCGACCCGCGGACGAGTCCCGTGACGTCGAACGACCAGACGTTGTTCGCGTCCTGCATGTCGTCCTGGAACCCCCCCACGAACGTCGTCGGC
>DATEUK010000171.1:0-9619 GCA_035283165.1 Thermoplasmata archaeon | reverse complement strand
ACCCATCTGATCGACGCTCACCGCGCTCGGGGTCACCTCGACCCGGTCGAGGGTCACCCCGGGTGGAGCCGGCTGGGACAGGAGGACGTACGCGACGGCGCCGAGCCCGGCGACGACGAGCACGGCCACGAGGACAAGCACGAGCATTTTCTTCCGACCTGCGGTCCCCGCGGCGGGGACCGCAGGCGGACTAGGAGTTTCGCCTGAAGCCAAGGTACCCTTCTCCCCTGATGAAAGAAATCGTTTCGTCCTCAAATGAAGGAGGCAGTATAAATAGACAACTCCGAAGAGCGGAACGGCCGCACACGCGAGGCGTGGTCATCACCCCTCGCTGGCTGAGGCGTGCCCATCGGGCGAAATTCGAGAGATGCACCCTTCACGCTGCCAGCACATTGACAGAATCGTGGACTGCGCGGGCGGGGTCCTGCCCCGGCGGCCTCCGCGACCCTCGACGGCACCCCTCTCCGCAACGGGGGCGGTCCCGCCGCGCTCGCGGACTCTTGACGTCCGCACGGGAATGGGGGCGCGGCGCCCAGCGAGGAGGCGCTCAGGGCGTCACGATCAACCCGACGCGAGTCGTCGCGCGCTGGTAGCCGACCTTCGAGACCGCGACGTTGATGAGCACGCCTGTAGGCTGTGAGATCGTCGTAGCCGCCGTATACGTGAACGTATACACGCCGTTGAGCTGGTCCACGGGCCGCGTCACGGTCCCCAGGGTCGCCGACACGGTAGCCGTCATCGTCCCACCCGAGACGACGTACCCCTGTTGGACGTACGCGTACACGGTAATGACCACGCTCTCCCCCGGTCGCAGCTCCGACCGTCCGGGGATCGAGAGGAGGAACAACGGCGTCGGGTCGTTGTAGTTCGTCATGTTCGGGTCGACGAGGATGACGATCCGGCCCGTCGCGTCCAGGAATCCTCCCGTCCTCGCGCGGACGGAGAGGGACACGAACGTCTGGAGGGTCAGTCTCGGCGCGTCCCACCGGACCTGATACCGCCCGCCGCCCAGGGCTTGGGGCGCGCTGATGTTCCCGCCCCGCGACGAGGTCATCGTGATGAGCGCACCATTCACGGGGTTCAAGGTCGCGGTCTCCTGAAGCAAGATGTCGACGACGGCGGTCTCGTAGCCCATCATCTCCGCGCGCAAGGACGTCACGGTGGCCGTCGTCTGGACGCCTTCCACGACGACTGCGATACTCGCTTGGGCCGTCCCCGAGGTGTAGGCGACCTTCGACACGGTCAGCGAGACCGTGACCGTCGTGCCACCGGCCGCGGCGTCCGCCGCGAGGGTCGTCGAGAACGCCCCGTTCGCGTCCGTCACGCCCGCCGATGCGCCGAGGACCCCTCCCGCAGAGGCGGCGAGGCCCACCGTTGCGCCAGGCAATGCCACGCCGCCGACTCTTGCGCTCACGGTGAGCGACATCGACTGCGTCGGGTACAATTGGCTCCACGGCGATGTCAGGGTCGCGGCGATCGGCGGCGCCGGAATGAACACGATGCCGCCCGCCCCGCCCAGGGGATACTGATCGTCCGGCGTCCCGGGAAGCCGGTCCGCGCCCGGCGATCCGGGGAGGCCTCCGGTCGAGGTCGGGCCCGTGACGGTCCACCGCCTCGCCGCCGCATCCCATGTCCCGTAACCGCTCGGCGTCGTGGAGCCGAGCAAGAGGGCCCGTGAAACGAGGACGAACTGGGCCCTCCGGGGGTTCGCGCCTAGCGGGGTGAGGTTTGGATCGAAGAACGGCACGTTCCCCGTCGGGAACTGGAAGTCCCAGCTCTCGCCCGCGGCCAGGTCCCACGTGATGGGGGCGTAGTCGTACTCCTTCGCTTGCCCATAGTACGTGGACGGAGACCCGGGCGTCGAGTGCACGTAGCTGTAGGGCGGGTCCGGATACCGATCCAGCTCGGAGAGGAGGTGGGTCGGCGTGAAGTCGTTCGTATAGTCCGAGAGGACGGGGCCCCAAGTCCAGTAGGGCACATCATCCGTCCTGTCGTAGATCCCGTTGGGACCCGGGAGGGCGTTTAGCTGGAAGTGATACTGCATGACGGAGCTCAGGGTGAAGTTCGTCCATCCGTTCGTGAGGCTCCCCTGGAACCGGAAGTCCTCGAACCACGAGAGCTCCATCCCCCACCAGCCCCGGCGCTTCGTCGAGTCGAGGTAGTTGGCCGAGTAGGAAGTGTTGCCCCAATAGAACCAGCGGGCGAGGAGGACCTCCGTCCCCCACGCCACGTGCTCGATGTTGACGGTCGTCCGCCCCGTCCCGGGGTCGACGCTCGCCGTCACGATCGTGAAGAAGGTCGTGTACGGATACTCGAAACTGTTCACGACGTCGTACTTGAGGTTCCCGAGGTTGTAGAACCATGAGTCGATCGCGGCCTCCACGGGGCCGTGGCCCGCGCAGGTGATATCGATGTTCGCGTTCCACCAGGATTGGGCCTCGGCGGGCGTGTTCGCCTGGACCTTGAAGAGGCGTTTGGACTCCTGGAGGTCCATCGTCAGGGTCACGAAGGACTGCGCGAGGAATCCGTCGTTCTGAGTGACGAGCCGCGGACAGCCCCGGTTGTCGCTCGCACGCGCGGCGGCCCGGTCCAGGTACTGCATGCGCCAATCGAACGTCAGGCTGCCACTGGGCGCGGCGGCGTAGTTGAAGACCGGGAGGAACACGGGCTGGGAGACGTTGTAGCCGGGGATGTACGACGCGGCGACGTCGAAGCGGTAGGGCGCGTAGATCATGGGATTGTTGTCCACGGCGCCCGGGGCGAGGTTGCCCGGGAGCGGATACCAGTTCGTGAAGGGATACGTGATGTAGTCCGGCACCGACGCGTTCGACGGTCGGCACACGATGTCGACGATCGACGTCGCGTTGAAGCACTCGGCGTTCATCGCGAGGTCGCCGTATTTCGTGAATCGATAGTCCCACCATTCGCCGTACGGCACGTTGAAGAAATCGTGGTATCGATACGAGAGCGTGGGCGAGCCCGCCTGCGCGGGGGCGGGATTCCCCGGGGAAGAGGCCGCCGCGGGAGACGCCGCATATTGCGCGACGACGACCGCCGACAGGCTCACTGCGAGGAACAAACCCACGAACAGGGCGGGCGACACCCTCGAGCGCGTACGACGATACATACTACCCCTCTCACCAGGCCCACTCAGTCTGGCACGCATGGAACCCACCGCATAGATACGTAATATAGTTAACGAGAGGCATCGGACCGCGAGGCTTCGGGACCTGTCTTCGGGCCGCTCCTCCTGAGCAGCCCTTCGGGCCCGATCGGACCACGGCTGCCACAGGGCCGCGCGCGCGATCTCCCCGCGGGGACCGGCGCCAGTCCGGTCGCTTGGCTTGCGATGCACCCGCCGACATGGGACGGGCCGAGGTCGAGCGACGCGACGGCCTGAACCGGCGGCCCGCTGGCATTGTCCTCGCATGCGGCGTGCTCACTCCTCCTCCTTGCGCAGTCGCGGATGGAATGGAAAAGGGAAAGGTGGGGGGCCGAGCCCCCCTGTTCGAGCCTTCACGGGACGACGGAGAAGCTGAACGACTTCAGCCTCGTTCCGAGCGTGTCCAGGACTCCGCTTCCGTCGTTGTCGTAGAGGACTTGGGCGGTCGCGTAGTACTTGCCCATGCCCATCGGCGTGAACGCATCCTGGATCACCATCGTCTGGCCGGGGGCGATGGTCACCTCGGCCGACTGGATGGTCACCGTGTTGCCCGCCCCGTCCGTGATCGTGAAGATCACGGCGAGTCTGACGTCGATCGTGCCCAGGTTCGCCGCCTTCGCGAACAGGCCGACGGCCCCGTCCACGTCCTTTGACGTGACCCAGTGGTGTCGCTCGGGCCACGCCGACCGTCCCGTCAGGTCCGCGAGCCGGAGTTCGACGGGCGGCCGGAACGCGGTGAAGACGATCGAGCCCCACGGTTGGAGCGCATACTGGTCGTCCGCGGTCCCGGGAATCCCATCGGCTCCAGGCGACCCTGCCGGTCCACCCGACGCGGTCGGGCCGGTGATGCTCCACACGCCCGTGGCCGAATCGTACGTCCCGAACGCGGCCGGGAACGTCTCCTCGAATCCGAGGTTCGCGACGAGCTCGACGTACTGGCCCAGGGTCGGGTCCGCGCCATACGGCGTCAGGTTCGGGTCGTAGAACACGACCGGCGTCGTGGGGAACTCGTACCGGCGGGTCTCCCCGGCGGCGAGGTCCCACGTGATCGGCGCGTAGTCGTACGGGGCGGCCTGTCCGTAGAAGCTCGACGGCGAGCCGGGGGTCGAGTGCACGTAGCTGTACGGGGGCGACGGGTACCGGTCCAGCTCGGAGAGCTGATGGGTCGGCGTGTAGTCGTTCGTGTAGTCCGACAGGATGGGACCCCACGTCCAGTAAGGCACGTCGTCCGTCTTGTCGAAGATCCCGTTCGGGCCGGGGAGGGCGCCCTGCTGGAAGTGGTACTGCATCGCGGAGTTCAGGGTGAAGTTGAACCAGGATTCCGCGAGTCGGCCCCGGAACTTCATCCCTTCGAACCACGCGAGCTCCATGCCCCACCAGCCTTGCTTCTGCGTCGAGTCGAGATAGTTCGTGTCGTACGCGGCGCGACCCCAGTAGAAGATCCGCGCCATGAGGACGTCAGTGCCCCACGCGACGTGATCCAGCGTCACGCTCGTCGTCCCGTCGTCGCCCACGGAGGCCGACATCGCGGTGAAGAAAGGCGTGTACGCGTACTCGAAACTGTTCACGATGTCGTACTTGGAGTTCGCGATGTCGACGAACCACAGCTCGACGGTATCCTCAAGGGATCCGTAGATGAGGCAGCCCGGCATGACCGCGTCGCTCCACCACGCGCGGGCGTCTGCGACGGACGTTCCCGCGACGCCGAAGAGCCGCCGGGATTCCTGAAGGTCCATCGTCAGGCTGACCTGCGAGCGGATGATGAAGCCGTCCATCGAGCCCGTCAGCCGTCCGCATCCGGCGCTCGAGAGGCCGTCCGCCATCCTCTTGTCGAGGTAGTTCAGGTTCCAGTCGAACGCGAGGGACGCCCCGGGGCTCGCCGCGGGGTTAAGCACGGGGAGGAACACGGGGTCGCTCAGGTCGTAGCCGGGGACGTACGCGCCCGCGACGTCGAACCGGTACGGCGCATAGACCATCGGGTTGTTGAACGCGTGTCCGGGTCGGATGTTCCCCGGCAGCGGGTACCAGTTCGTGTACGGATACGTCGACACGTCCTTCACGGCCGGATCTGTCGCGAAGCACACGCCGTCCACGATCGACGTCGCGTTGAAGCACTCCGCGTTCATCGGGAGGTCGCCGTACACGCTGTATCGGTAGTCCCACCACTCGCCGTACGGTACGTTGAAGAAGTCGTAGTACCGGTAGTTCAGGCTCGTCGGACCGGGAGCCTGCTGAAGGGCCGGCGATGCAGGTCCCGACGCCGCGGCGCCGCCCAAGCCGACGAGGCCCGAGAAGGCCGCAGCCACTAGCAAGCTCACAAGCAGTTTCACTACGTTCCGTTGCCGGGTCGGTTTGGACGTCCTACCCCCTCCAATCGCCCACAGGATGGAGCGGGTAGCAATAGGCGATGAATCGTATTAAAGGTTAGGATGCACTCCGTACCCGACACGCCGCCCGCGCGGCCTGATTCCGTTATCGATAACGATTGCCCCGGCGGTCCAGGCTGTGCGGGCGTGCGCGCAGAAACGGGACCGCGGAGCATCCGACTCCTGCGCCTGCGACCAAAGCGATGAGGCCCGCCGCACCCGAGGACCACGTACCCGGGGTCGGATTCGGTCCTCGGACGTCCGCTTGACCGTCCGGCAGTCCATCGAGGACGGTGGACGAGGTGGACCCGACGGTCACATGGACCGCGGTCGAGGGAGGCCCTTCCGTGGCCTGAGTGTTCACGGCCGCGACGACGTACAGGTAGGTCCCCGCGCCGGGGGTGTCGGCGCACCAGGTCGAGAGCGGGATGAACCCCCCGACCGGCTCGTAGGATCCTCCAGGGGACGCGGCACGGTACACGCGGTATCCGGCGAGGTCGGTCAAGGGACTCCCGTCGAGGTTCGCGTCCGGGGGCGACCAAGTCAGCCGGACGGTGGGGCCGTCCACAAGCGCCTCGAGGTCCCACGGGGGCGCGGGGACCGTCGGCTGCCAGTAGGCCGACGGGATGAGGGTGAGGGTGACCGTGCCCACGCTCGTCGCGGGAGCCTCCGGGGCGAGCTGAGGCGGGTCCACGAGGTAGGGGCTCGACCTCGCGAACACCCGGATGCCCGGCGACGTCACGGAATCCGAGTAGCGATAGGAGCCGGGCGCGTGGAGCCAGGTGCCGTGGTCCACCGTCCCGTTGTCGTAGAGGACGGTGATGGACACCGAAATCTCAGGCGCCCCGTCCGCCGCGACCGGGGACGTGAACGTGCGACGGAAGGCGAGGGTCGGCGGCTCCGATTCGTCGACCTGGCCCGAGAGGAGATCGGCAGATGTCAGAGCGTCCGCGGCGGTGAAGTCCACGCCGTTCACCCGGAGTCGGTCCCCCGTGGACCCGGCCTCCATGGCCTCGTGGATCGGATTCGGCGGGAGGGCGAAAGGCCCGACCTCGGGGGCCTCGAGGACCCCGTTTCGGTCGCCGTTCGACCAATCGAATCGGAGGCGCGCGGCCGCGCCGTCGGGGGCTAGCATGTAGCGCGCCTCGAGCACGGCCCGGCCCCAACCCGTCCAGATCACGCTGTCCTCCACGACCACCCGCCGGGGGGGATAGAGCGCGAATCCGACCTGCGAGGTCCCGGTTAGCTCGATCCTCGTGAGTTCCGCGTCCGCGGAGGGGTGGTCTGCGACGAGGAGGAAGGACGCGGCGTACAAGGACAGGTCGTAGGCCCCCGTCGCGTCCGCGACGGTCTGCCGACTCACCTGGTTGTCGTAGTCGACGGCCCATATCGTCGCGGAGGCGAGGGATTGACCGGTCGTCGCCGACGTGACCCGCCCCTGGAGGCTCACGGGTGGGGGCTGGGCGAACGAACTCGCGGTGAAGGGGGCCGTTGGGACCATGGCCGAATCGAGGACGAGGGCCCCGGTCGCGGAGGCGAGCGTGATTGCGAGGTCGAAGGGGCCGTCGACGCCCGCCGTCCCGATGTCCGGGCCCCCGAACCGGATCGACGCGATCCCAGGGCCCGGCCCGAGGCTCACGACAGACGCCGCCTCGGCAATCCAGCGACCGCCCTTCGAGAGGGACCCGGTCACGCGATACCGACCCTGCTCGGCGACGTTCACGAGCACGTCGACCCGGAGCCGATTGAATCGCCCGTCCCCATCGACGTCCTCGCCGGCCTGGGACGACAGCCCGACGAGGTCGCCCCGGAGCTCCTCTTCGAAATCCGAGAGGCGGTATCCAAAGGTCCGGAACCGGTCGTCGTCGACGAGGCCCCCCGCCGCGTCGAATGCTCGGAGGGTCACGTAGTACGGCCCATCCGCCCCCGCGGCCAGAAGCCGAGACCCCGGGATTGTCAGGACGACCGCGTAGGGCCCTGCGGGCGAAGACACGGTGAGCGCCTCCTCCGTGAGATTCCCGGGGACGCCTCCGGCCGACAGGGACGCGACGATTCTTGCGGTGCCCGCCACGTTGAACCGCGTGCCGATCGTGAGCCGGAGAGCCTCGTACCGGCCGTCCCCGTCCAGGTCGACGCCCTCGTCCCGGTGAGGCGGGCTGAACGTGACCAGGAGGGGTTCGAAGGCGAGATAGGAGTAGGCGGCCGTCGAATGGGTCCGGGCATCGAGCCGGCGCAGCGCGGCATCGTACAGGGTCGCTTCGAGTCGGTAGGGCCCGCTCGCGGCGGACTCGAAGATGCGGCGCCCGTCGAAGGTGAGCGTCACGATCCTGGCGCCGGCGGACGCCGAGATCTTCGCCATCGCGTCCTGGATCAGGAAGCCGGAGCCCGTCAGGAGGCGGCCCGTGAGGGTGTAGTCGCCGGCCCATTGGAAACTCAGGCCGATGTCCGCGACGAGCCGGTCGTACAGGCCATCCCCGTCGTCGTCGACGCCGCGGTCCGTGAAGGGCGGGACGAGGGTCCCGGGCGGCGTCTCGAAAGAGGAATAGCTGTAGGCCGCGGTCGTGAGGAAGGAGAAGTCCACGAGGATGTCGCGGGAGTCATAGATGTGGGTCGCGACGAGGTACGGCCCGTTCTTCCCGGAGAGACGGAGGGGGAATCCGAGGAAGAGCTGCTCGAGGCTGTACTTGCCGGGCGCGAGCCGTCGGACCTGGGTCCACGTCTCTCCGACGGTGTAGCTTGAGTCCGTCAGGCTGCTGAACAGACGGTACGTGTCGTCCGTCGCCACCTGGACCGTGTACGTGATCGAGAGCCACTCGGCAAGGCCGTCCGTGTCGTTGTCGATCACCCTCTCGGTCGTGGGCGAGACGAGATCCGCCTTGTAGGGCTGGAAATCCGTGAACCGGTACGCCGCCGTCCGATGGACGCCCGAGGAGAGCTCGACGTCGGTGTCGCTCCGGAGGCTGATGTGCGCGTAGTACGGACCGTCGACGCCTCCATTGTAGATGTCCGAGCCGTCAAGCAGCACGGACACGCTCCGGAGGCCGGTGCCGAGATACCCGGTCTCGGCCGCCCGGGCAAGCTCCGCGAGATCGAGGTCATCCATGAGGACGACGCGGACCGTGAACGTCCCCGACGAGGTGATGGAAAGCCCGACGTTGACCCGCAGGTAATTGAAGTACCGGTCCCCGTTCGTCTCGACCCCCACGTCGGAGTGGGGGCCCACGACACTCCCCGCCCCCGCGGCGTGCGCAGGTCCCGCGGCGAGGACGGAGGAAAGGAGAAGGGCCAGGACGAGGGACGCGAGCGCCGCGACCGCGCGGCGGGGGACGGTGGAAGGCGGGCGGCGAGGAGCTCGCCCCCTCCAATGAGACGGGAAGGTCGGAGATCTCGCACAAAGGAGGGCGAGGGTCTCCGAGAGGCCGTCGCGGATCGCGGCCCGCCCGCCCGCCTCTCGCTGACCACGGGGCCTTCGTGCAGCGGGGAGCCCCGTCAGCGCCGCGTCTTTGACCGCAATTCCTCCTCCCACAGGCGCCGGATGCCCGATGGCTGCATGAGTAGGGCCGTTATCCTCCATTTAGGTTTCTGTAGTCTCCCGCCTGATAACGACAAGCGTTTCCGGGATTTGAGGACGTCCGGGGGCGGACGAATCTCGGCGGCCAGGGCTGTTAGGAAGGGTTCCAAAGAGAGCGGCAACTCCTCCCTTCGGTAAGGGCGAAAGCTACATGGGAGGTCGCCGCCTTGCGGACGCGCTCGACGACGGGGATCCCCATGTCCGAGAAGTCCATGGCGAAGCGCATGTTCATCGCCGGAGAGTGGCGCGACGCGTCGAACGGGGAGACGATGGCCGTCGTGAACCCCGCGACGGAGGACGTCATCGCGACCGTGCCGAAGGGCACGGAGGCCGACGCGAAGGCTGCCGCGGACGCGGCGCAGGACGCGAAGAAGAGGGTCCACAAGGTCACCGCCTGGGACCGGTACCAGTTCCTGTCGAAAGCCGCGCGGCTCCTCGAGGAGCATCAGGAGGAGATGGCCCGGCTCATCACCCTCGAGGCGGGCAAGCCGATCCGGGACGCCCGGATCGAGGCCCGCC
>DATEUK010000170.1:0-20742 GCA_035283165.1 Thermoplasmata archaeon | reverse complement strand
TACCGTCTCTTCCTCCGGGAATTCGGCGCGATCGCGAACATGATCCGGTTCGCCCCGATCGACCGGGGCGGCGCGCCGTGGAACCCGCGCGGGTTCCTCTGGGGTCCGACGGCGTTCGAGCTCGCCCGCGATGCGGGGACCCCGGCGTTCGTCCTCACGCGGGAGCACTACCTCAAGAGCGCGCTCTCCTCCATGCTGCACCAGGGCGCGACGGGCGTCGGGTACGTCGCGCTCTCGGATTTCGCCGTCCGCCTCCGCCGGCTCGCCGGGGTCCGCCGCCGGAAGCTCGTGTTCGCATACTGGGACGCGCTCGACTCGATCTGCCACCGCTCGGGCACGGGGGGCGAGGAATTCCTCGCGGAGATCGCGGCGTTCGACAGCGTCCTCGAGCGCGAGGTGCTCCGGCGCGCGAAGGACGTGACGATCCTCCTGACCGCGGACCACGGGCACATCAACACGTACGCCAAGGGTAGGCTCGACCTCCGGGCGCGCACGGACCTGTTGGGGCGTTTGGCGGTGACGCCCACGGGGGAGCCGCGGCTCACGTACCTCCACGCCGCGGACGGAAACGTGGAGGCGCTGCATGAAACGGCGACTGAGGCACTCGGCGAGTCCGCGCGCGTGTGCACCGCTGACGACGCTTTCGAGGCGGGACTCTTCGGCGGGGGCACGCCGGGCGTCGCCGCCAAGGATCGCGTGGGCGACGTGATCGCGGCCCCGCGCCGCGACCGCACGCTGATCTACGGGTATCCGGGCGAGCGCGTGGACCTCATCGGTCGCCACGGAGGACTCTCAGCGGACGAGATGCTCGTTCCCCTCGTCGTCGCACGCCTCTAGCGGGAACCTCGACCCGGCGGAGCGTGGTCCGTGCGCCCGCGCTTCTGTGCGGCCTCCGAACGGCTCTTCTTCCGGTAGTATGAGAGGGGATGGCGGATCGTGAGGCACAGCGCGTCCGGGCCCGGGCACAGACCATACGACTTCATCGTCGCGCATTCCGGGGTCGTGTACTCCGTCGCGCTCGACGTCCCCGTGATGTGGTCGATCTGGTAGCGGGTCACGTCCGCCGCGAAGTCCGGGACGTCCCCGAACACGCGGAACACCTCCTCGTTCGAGAGCCCGACGTGGTGGAGGAACGTGACGATCGCGAACCGCCCCATGTGTGCGACGTTCTCGTGGTTCTGGATCGCCGCCAGCAGGTTGTACATGCACGGGGGGAACCGGGTAATTCGTGCGGCGCCCACGTCTTCCGCGCGCCATCGCTGGTGCTTCTCCTTCAACAGCCTCCGGATCTGGGACACCTCGGCCTCCAGCGCGCTCAGGATGAGGTCGTTCACCTCGAGGGGGAGTTCCCCGTCGATCTTCCCTTGGACCGCGTTCTGCAGAACGCGCGCGGACTTCTCCCGCGAAAGGAGGACGTCTCCGCGCCCCACGCGCTGGTTGATCAGCTTCCACTCCTTCTCCCGCATCGTGCTCGTGAACTTGAGGAAGTCCGTGAAGTGGAGGCGGTAACCGCCATCGTTTCGCTCCAACCCGACGCCGAGCTCCGCCGCCACGCTCCGGAGAAAGTCCGGATCGGCCCGCGAGTCGTCGAGGAGGCGCGCGTGCGCGAGCTTGGCCTCCGCGATCGCGTACCGCCGCGTCAGGTACGTGTCGACGGCCGCGGACACGATCATCCGCGCGACGGCATACGAGAGGAGCTCGTTCAGGGCGTCCGCGTCAATCACGAGGGGTCGGTCGGGGATCGCCCCCTGCTCCAGCGCCGCCAACGCGCGGTCGTAACCCACGGTGCGCGCCCGCTCGTACGCGCGGTCCGTGAGGAGTTCCTCAAGGCTGATCGCCTCCCCCTTCACGCGCTCGGCGGCTTCTTTGAGGAACGGGTATCGGGCGAGGGTCCGCAGGTCCACGACGTCGGAACCGCCCTCGGCCGATAAAAGGGTTCCACCCGGGGCGCCGAAGCAGGACGGCGATGTGGACGATTGGACCAAACGAATCAAGTACCGATGGGGAGATTCCCGGCGGGTCGTGGAGGACGTGGCCGCGCCGCCGTCGACCGTGATCGCGGTGTTCCTCGCGATGCCGCTCCTCCTCCCGTTCGCGCCGCCCGACCCTCCCCGCGCGACGGACGCCCTCGTGGTCACGGATCTCCTCCCGAATGGCGGCGAGGTCGTGGCGGGGGACGATGCACCCCTCGTCGCGTGGAACGCGACCCATGGCAACGACACTTGGTTCTGGGGACCGCTCACGTACTCCCTCGACGGGGGGCTGACGTATCCGTATTTCGCGGGGAAGTCCGTCCTGCCGATGAACGGCACCGCCGGGCGGGTCCCCCGCTTCAACACGACCGCCGCGCGCGTCCGGGTGTGCGGGTTCGCGCCCGACGGGGACTCGGCGTGCCGCCAGAGCGCAGGCAACTTCACGATCGCCGCGAAGCCGCCATACCTGGACCTCCTGAGCCCCAGGGACGGGTCGGAGAACGTACCTCCTCGGGCTCCCCTAGTCTTCGGAGTGGAGGGTGTGGAACTCACTTCGGTATGGTGGACCGTGGAGCCGTTCGGGAACCTCGGGTGGACCCTCACGTGGTCGGTCGATTTCCGGATCCTTACCCTGGACCACACACTCCCGTTCTTCCCCTGCACGGTGATCACGGTCAGAGCCGGAGCAAACGCGACGGACGGCACGCCGCTTGGACCGTACACGTGGACCTTCATGCTAGACTGCGGAAACCAGATGGAAATCTACCCGCCCACTCGGCTCACGGATCCGATCCGTGTCGAGTACCGTAAACCGATGAATCCCTCCACGGCCTCCTGGTTGATCTCACCAAACGCGACCCTCAACCCTTCATGGAGCGACCACAACCGAGTACTCCTCCTCTATCCGTCCCCGAGCTTCGCGCCATGCACTTCGTACATCTTTGGCATCAGGGCGAGAGACCTGGAGGGAAATGACCCCCCTCCCGGCCCTTTCCCGAATCCGATCTCGTTTCTGTCGAATTGCCCTTTGTACATCGTCCGGACGTACCCCGCGGATGGGGATGTGGACGTTCCGTTAACCGCTCCGATCATCATTGAGTTCAGTCGGCCCTTCTCCACACCGGGCCTCAGCATCGTGATCAATCCCCCGGTCTCCGGGCTGGTGTTCACGTGGTCCTCCGGTGACACGCTCATCACGATCTCTCATACCCCCTTCACGCCGTGTACGACCTACACCGTAGCGGTCTTGGCGGTTGAGCTGGTCCCCGGACCCGTGCCAAACCCGTGGTCCTTCACGACCGAGTGCGTCCTCAATCCCCCGCGGGCATTGAAGATTGAGCGCCTCCCCCCGGACTCCGTCCTCCTCACATGGAACCCCGTGACGAACGCGAGCTCCTATCGCGTCTACGGGTCCGCGGACCGCCTGGCTCCGTTCCCGTGGACGATCATCACGGAAACGTCGAACACTTCGGTGGAATTCGTTGGCGACCTCAACGATGGAGAGGACAACTTCTACATCGTCAGGGCGGTCTGGTCCGGGAAGGAGGGACCGAACTCCACGATGGCCGCCAAGGTCGAGCGCGGCGCGCAGTACGACGCCGCCAAGACGAACGTGCACTGGGTCTCCCTGCCCTTCCGCTCGGAGTACACGAGGGCGAGCGATATCGCGAACGAGCTCACGGAGTCGAACATCGACGTGATCGGAAAGTGGGACCCGGCGACGCGCCATTCCCTGCTCTGGTTCTACTTCCGGGGCGCGTGGCGGGGGACGGATTTTCCGCTGGTGCCTGGGGAGGGCTTCTTCATCAGCGCCGTCCGGACCTTCTCGTGGCCCGTGGTGGGGGTCGACCCAACGACTCCCGTTTCGTTTCTCGCGCACGACGCTCCCGAGGGGAGCGATTACGGCGTCGCGTTTCCGTACGCGTCCCCATACGGGCGGGCAAGTGACCTCGTCCTCGACATCGAGGGGTCCCTCGGCGGCGATGCGAACACGCGGATTGTCGAAGTGTCCGCGTGGGACGGGGACGCCCGGATCCTCCGGCGGTTCTCTTGGACCCTCGCAGGGTGGCTCGGGACGGACTTCGAACTCTCGTCGGGTTGGGCGGTGTTCATCCGTGTCGTCTCGGACTTCACCTGGCAACCTCGACTCGTGACGCCCGAGGTTCCCTAGTAGGTCGGGTGCTCCTCCGGCGTCCTGGCCTCTCGCTGGAGCCACACCGCCGCCTGGAAGAGGAACGAGGATAGGCGATTCAGGTACCTCAGAAGCTCAGGGTTCAACTTCTCCCGCCGGCTCAGCGCGACGCACGAGCGTTCCGCGCGCCGCACGACGGTGCGGGCGAAGTGGAGCGCAGCGACGGCCGGTGGGCCCCGCGGTATCACGAACTCCTTCAACTCGCCGACGTCCAACACCTGCATCGCGTTCTCAAGGGTTTCCACGTGGTCCGCGGTCACCCGGGGCACCTTCGCCTTCCCGCGGGATCCCACCTCCGCGCCCACGGTGAACATCGTGTTCTGGGCGTTCCGCAGGACCGCGATGACCTTGGGGTCGGTCTGGGACGCAAGGGCCATTCCGATTGCGGCGTTCGCCTCGTCCACGTCCCCGACGGCGTGCATCCGGATGTGGTCCTTCGAGACCCGGGGACCGCCCAGGAGGCCGGTCGTCCCCTTGTCCCCGGTCCGCGTGTACAGGCGCGCCATCACGGGAGCCTCCGAGCCGCCGGGCCCTGCCGCGTGCCCGAGAGCCGCTCGGGAGGGAGGCACGTGACGCGCACGGCGCGGGAACGGAAAGGACCGTATTTATGGCCTCTCCCTGAACGGTTCCCCTAGGCGGGGTGAATTGCAGGCGGCGCGCCGTACTTCAGCTCCTGTTCGAGCACGCGCAGCCGCCGCACGCGCTCCGCCATCGGCGGGTGCGTCGAGAACAGCCGGAAGAAGGAGCTTCCGCGGAACGGGTTCACGATGAAGAGGGACGCGGACGCGGGGTTCCCCTGGTGGATCGGGTTGCGCTTGTTCGCCCGCTCGAGCTTCGTGAGCGCGTCGGCGAGGGCGCCCGGGTTCCCGAGGTTGCGCGCCCCGACCTGATCCGCCTTGTACTCCCGGCTCCGGGAGATCGCGAGCTGGACGAGGAGCGCGGCGATCGGGGCCGTGATCGCGACGACGACCGCGATGAGGGCGTCCGACCCGTTCGAGCGGCGGTCTCGGCCGCCGAACCACAGGTGGTACCAGAAGATGCGCGCCATGAACGCGATCGCGCCCGCCACGGTCGCCGCGACGGACATCACGAGGATGTCCCGGTCCTTCACGTGCGCCATCTCGTGCGTCATCACGCCCGTGAGCTCCCGGTCGTCCAGCAATTCGAGGATACCCTCCGTCGCCGCCACGACCGCGTTCTTCGGGTTTCGCCCGGTCGCGAACGCGTTCGGCGTCTTCGTGGGCACGAGCGCGACCTTTGGCATGGGCAGCCCGGAGAGCTTCGCGGCGCGGCCGACGATCCGGTACAGCCGGGGCGCCTCCGCTTCCGTCACGATCTTCGCCCGGTAGGACCACAGGACGATCTTGTGCGCCCAGAAGTACGCGATGAAATTCATCGCGCCCGCGAGCGCGAGGAACAGGAGGGAGCCGAGGATCCAGTCCCCGATGAAGAACCCGCCGATGAGCCATCCGATCAGCGTGAAAATGCCCATCAGGGCGGCGAAGAGCGCAACCGTGCGAAGCGTGGCACCCATTGAACGTGACGAGAGGTGCGTGTCATATGAACTTTGCCTCGGGATGCCCAGGACGCCCGACGTCTCACGCGTCGATGCCGACTTGTTCCACGACCTGCACGTTCCCGGGGGGCAGGACTCGGGAGACCTCCTCGACCGGCACCTGGAACGCGGCCGCGAGTCGCCGCACGAACGGTTCCCTCGCGCCCTCGCCCGGCCCGATCACGACGTACCGCGTCGACCGCGCCGCCAACGCGTCGACCGGCCCGGCCATGACCTTCCGGTGTCCCTCATGCTCGATCTCCCCTACCGCCGCACGCACAGGGATGTCGTGCACGTAGTTCCGCTTCCCGCGGATCACCCACGCGCCGCGCGCCACGTACTGCCCGCTCTCCGCCTGCTTGCTCACCTGCTCGGGCAGCACCCAGAACGCGCTCCCCGAGGCGAGGCCGGCGGACCACGCCTTCGACCACCCGAGGGCGAATGCGCACGCCTCCCGCAGCGTCGCGTCGCCGGCCGAGGACCCTCCCTTCACCACGCAGCTCGGCGCGCCGTGCAGGTCCGCATGCACGTACCGGTCCCCGTCCTTCAGATGCTTCTTCACGATCGCGTCGTTCAGCTTCGCGTCGCGCCCGCCGATCACGAGGAACCCATCGGAGGACAGGAACCAGCGGTACGCTTCGAACCAGAACGCCTTCGTCGGCTTCACGCGCGGCTTGGCGGCGACCTTCGCGGCCTCCTTCACAGCCTTGCCCAACTCGCGCCGGGACGCCTCGAGCGCCTTCTCGACCTTCGCCAACTTCTCCTGAGCCTCCCGTCGGCGGCCGTATTGTAGCTGCACGTTCCCGTTCACGTCCTCCGTCCAGTCGAGTTCGATCTCCGCGACGTCCGCGACCGCGACGCGCAGACGGTGGCGCTCCGGGTCCACCGCCAGAACCGCCCCGCCCGGCTCGACCGTCCCCTCGCGCGCCTTCCCGAGCAGTTCCTCGAATTGCGCGTAGTGCGCGTAGAGGAACTCCGCGAGGGCGCCCGCCTGGACGATCGTCTCCCGGAGCTGGCGGAGCGTCCCCTCCTGTTGTTCGATGCGCCGCCGGAGCTTGGCGGTCGGATCCTCCCGCGCGGGCGCGGGTGCCGGGGCGTGATCCACGTAGAAGGCGAGGGCCTCGCTGAAGGTGCGAAACGACCGGCGTTCGTGTGCCGCGTACCGCGCGAGGGCGACCGGGGTCGCGTCGATCGGGACGCCCTCGTGGAGGACGACCTCGGGATTCGGGGAGTCGCGGACCTCGCGGGCGAACCGCACGATCGTGGCGTGGAGATGGCGGGTCCGCTCGTCGCTCGGGTCGGCGAGGTGGGCGGTCTTCTCCACCCCCGCGAGGGCGC
Organism: Thermoplasmata archaeon; assembly: GCA_035283165.1. Taxonomy (GTDB): domain Archaea; phylum Thermoplasmatota; class Thermoplasmata; order RBG-16-68-12; family EA-27; genus EA-27. The sequence continues at coordinate 13,685 of DATEUK010000170.1, read as the reverse complement.
ACACGACCTCCGCGTACTGCCCACCGAGGTTCATCCCGCTCGCGAGCACCTTCACGATCGCCCCGCTGGCAGCGACGATGGAGGCGACGAACGCGTCCGCGGACATCGCGAGGGGATCCGCCGCCGCGGGGGGAAAGCCGTATGGGACCCCCACGGCGACGGTCCGGTCCCGGAAAGCGACGCGGCGCATCGCCGCCAGCGTCGTCCCCCCTTCGACGAGGACCACGTTGCCCTTCCCGAACAATTCGAAGATCAGGTCCGTCCCCCGGTCGAACGAGAGGACGACGATCCGGTCGAACCCGTGCTGCTGGACCCGCTCGATCCGCGCGTTGTCGAGGTGCTTCCGGAGCGTTGCGGCGAACGGGGGCGGCGATTCCGGCTTGTCCGGCACCTCGCGCAGGAACAGCCACTTCCCGGACCTCGCGTACAACTCGCGGCGGCCCGCGCCGGGTCGGTTGACCTTGAAGATGAGCTCGTCCTCCCGCTGGTAGACCTTGTCGACGAAGGCGCCCACGAGGGCCTGCAGCTCGGCGGTCACCGCCAAGATGTCGAACGAGGACAGGCCGTCCTTCATGGAGCCGCCAAGGGGATGGCGGTATTTGACGGTGCCACCCACGCGCGCCTCCGTCCCGTGAGAGTCCCGGAAACGCTCCATCTGGGAATCGCAAAACTCCCGGGGCCTTGTCAGTTGGCCTATCGTGCGACAGCCTGCCGCTCGGATTGCGGACGCAACCTCATGCCGCGGGTTCCGGCGGCGGGGGCGGGACCTCGGGATCCGAGGGGGCTGGAGCGGGGGCGGGGTACGCAAGCACCGGAGTCCATCCCGGATACGTGAGGTATGGGTAGACAGGCACGAGGGGCCGCGGCTGCGGATAGGGACCGGGGGCGAGACGTCGCATCCGCACGCCCGTCCAGACCAGAAGCGCGAATGCGGCGATGCCCACGATCGGGACCACGAGGAGCTCGAGCAGCCCCGCTACAAGGAGGACACCGCCCGCCTGGCGGAACTGGACGGAGAACACGAGGACGAACAGGAACACGCCGACGGCGTCCATGATCGCGTACACCACGAATCCCGTGGCTCCGAGTGGCTCCGAGAACGCGAGGTCGCGCCGGAGGGACAGGAGGTACGACGCCACGAGGCCGGAGGCGACCGCGAGGACGACCGCGTCGATGATCCACGCCGCGAAGGCCATCTCCGTCAACCTGCGAATCGTTCCCGGGTCGATCGAAGTGCCCGCCGCCATGAGGGAGAGCATCGCGGAGATCCCGAGCAGGGCGAGGGTGCCGTGCACGAGGAGGAGGACGCCGGCCGCCACGGCCTTCCGCCGGGTCGCGTCCGTCGGGGCGAACCTCTGGCCGATGCCGTCCGTCCACGCGAGGGCGGCGGTGCCGCTCTGGTGCACGAGGAGCCCGGTCCCGAGGAGGAACGAACCTAGCAGGAGGGCGACCGTCGCGCCCGTGAACGCGAGGAGCGCCACCGTGAGACCGGTCGCCACGCGTTCGACGCTGAGGGAGAAGACGGACAGGAGCCCCCACACGAGGGCGACGAAACCGACGACCATGAGGATGCTTCGGACGAGCCACGAGGCGGAACCCGCCGCCACAAGACCGCCGCCGGTGTGCAGCCGACCCTGTTGGACCGTTCGTTCGCGCGTCCCGTCGCTGCCTTGGTTGTTACTCGCCATGTGCTGCGCCTCGCCGATGACGACGGAGATGGCGGGAGATTAGGGTCGCCTGTACATGTAACAACCCGGAAGGCCGCCACCGATCTCGAGCGAGCAGGGGCTCGAGATCCCGCGCGACCGCTGCCGGACGGACACGGTCGGAGGTTCCGCAAGGGGCGGGGAGGACGCGGCTGCCCTCCGTGTGCCCTCATGCGGATGTCAGCGGGGAATCTTCATTAGGAGTCCGGAATTAGGCACGCCCGCTGCCGCAGTGGCTTAGTGGTAGAGCGGCGCCTTGGTAAGGCGCAGGTCGGGGGTTCAATTCCCCCCTGCGGCTCTCATCATCCGTGGCGGTTTCTGGGAGTTCTCACCGTCTCGGCTCGGGCCCGAGGTCGTTCACGCGAATCTGCCCCTTGCAGTTCCCTCGATCGTTCGTCACGAACGGGTGGGCCCCTACCGCTCGGTTGCGCCGGGTTGCCGCCTCGCCATAGCGGGACTTTGGCGGCGCATTGACGCCCGTGGCGTCCGGGCTGCTGCAAAGGCCGGCCCCGGCCAGGTCGAAGAGCAGGACGTATCGGACGTCGGGCTCGGCGGGCTTGACGCACGCCATGGCGTTGGCGTAGCGTATGAGGCACTGGTCGTCGCCGCTGTGTTGACCGTGCTGCACGCCGATTCGAACGTCCCCGAGCTCATACCCATGCACGGGCGGTTTGTTGTCCAAGGCAAGATAGTCGCGGGCGGTGACCGTCGTGCCGTCCTCCTTCTTCAGGTGAATCCGGCCGTTGAATGCGGGGCCGATCTCCTCGAACCAGGGCTCCACGCCGCCCTGGTTCACGACTCTCCATACGGCCTCGTAATCCGCCTCTCCGTGGTGGTAGACGTTGCAGCAATGGAGCAACTCGTGGGCGAGGACCTTTTCGAAATAGGGCCTCCTCGTGCCGCCCAGATCGCTGTACTCGGGCCAGTCCGGCGGCATGACCAGGGCGTTGGCGGTGCCGGGGGTGCCGGTTGCGCTGGGCCCCGCCTCGTAGGCCCCGCCCTTGGAGAGCTCCATGCCCGCCTTGATCGGGATCACGTGCTGATCCTCCGAAAGGTGCGGGCCCTGCGTTCGATTGAAGTTGATGACCATCTGGGAATTCACCTCGTCGTCCTTCAAACGGTGCACGACGAGCCCCGTCGCAGTTTCGAACACGGTTATGCCTCTCTCGGTGAGGGCGTGAGGCTGTCCCGAGGGCATCTGGTTGAGGACGAACACGTCCTTCTTCTTCGGATCTCCGGGTTTCCACGTGCCACCGACCTTGAAGCCGCGATACTCCTCGTAGAGCGTCAGGCCGTCACCCTTGAAGGCATCCCCCTTCGGATCGTCCTCGGAGTCGTCATCGTCCTTGAGGTTGCCCAAGTGCTTCATGAATTCCGAGGCAATCAGGGACCCCGGCTTTCGAGCGGGGATCCGCAGGCGGCCCTCTCCCGTGCCCTGCACGACGCCCTCGACGACCTCGCCGTTCTCGAGTTCCGCCAGCGCTTCGAATTCGCCCCATGCGCCGTAATCGAAGCAAGAGACCGTCACGAGGCCGTCGGTCATCTTGGACCACACCTGCTCCGCCATCTGACCGTCGCCCCCGACGACGTCCACCCCCGGGTCGCGCCCCTGTTCAAACTGCAGGTCGAAGGGCGTCTGCGCCTCTGGACGGGGGGGCCAGTTCATGCAGACTCCTTTTTCGTGGGACGTGTTCACGAGCCGGAAGATGAATCGTTCCACCTTGAATTGGGGATCGCCGCCGCCCACCTTCTGCAGCTTGACCTTGATCGGCATGAACTCGCCCGCGGTTCGTTCGTCGTTGCCGCCTATGGGCCGCCACGATGCGTACTTGTTCGCCGGGATGATGAGCAGCTCGGCCGGTATTGGCGGAGTCGGTGAAAGGGAGAACTGAACCATGAGCGTGCCCTTGAGCTCGCGCACCCCGGCCGCGGTGTCCTTCCGCACGACGACCCGGTATGCGGGACGGCCGAAGATAGGCCCGAACGCGCCGGGAAGTGGTCCCTCGATGAACTCCAACTTGGGATCGATGGAGAGGATTTCGTACGCGCCCCCCGCCAGGTTGGTCTCGATGGGCATGCGGGTTGTCTCTCCCTCGACCTCCGTGATGACCTCGCCGGTCACCGCGGTCGTGCTCTCCTCCGTGTCCGTGAATCCGGACGCGAGCTTCAGCTTGAATGTCCGCTTCTCCACGTCGATCTCAAACACGAAGTCCCCCAGACAGATCACGGGGGCGCTTCCGCTCTCCACCTTATGGACCAAGTTGCCAGGCGCTCCCCAGTCGGCGACGAAGTCATAACGCCGCTGGGCGCTTTGACTCTGTTCCATGGCCCGTCCCAACGCCGCCTCCTGTTCCTGCGCGCTCTGGGATTCGTCGTAAGGCGCCCCGACAATCCAGTTCGCGAACCGGTTCAAGCGGTCGAAGTACTCCTGTGTGGGGAAGCCGGTTCTCGGGTCGTTCGGCGGCGGCAGGACCGCCATGTTCAGGTTCGCGCCCTCCGAGCGGATTCCGAGGGGTATGGCCTGACCGTAGACGCGCTTCCTCTTGGCCACGCGCCGGACGGCACTGTTGGTAACCTCCTCCATCCGCGCGGACCACGTAGCTCCGCCTGGATCCGTCCCGGCACCCTTGCAGACGAGCGAAATCCGGTAGCTCAGATACCACACCGGCGTGCTGTGGAACCTCGGATCCAGCGGTGCACGGCGTGCGGCCCCCATAGGATGCGGGCATGGCGGACCGTATATAACACGTCCGGGCGGGCGAGGGCTCGAACAGAGGTGCAGTCGAGCAGGCGTCGCGGACCCGCCCCATTCTAAGGGCTCGGTGAGCGGGGCCGGTTGTGCCTCGACGATGAGGGGAGGCGCCTTGCGAAGGCGCAGGTCGGGGGTTCAATTCCCCCCTGCGGCCCCTAGGGCGACTGCAGAGGCATTCATTCGAGAGGCACATGGGGAGTGCCCGAGTCCGATAATCACGGCAAAGCCATTAAAGGTCCCCGCGCGCCAACCGCTACCGGCCCGCGCGCGGGCAATCGGAATGGCGACCACCTCCATCGGGCCCCGGACCTTGAGCGCGGTTGCAATCGCCCTCGTCGCCCTGCTCCTTGCGACCCCGAGGCTTGTCGACGCCTCGGGTCCGGACGGTGAGGTCCGAGGGTACGTCACGGACGCGATTTCCGGAGCTCCTGTCTCCGGCGCCTCCGTGCGCCTCGATCCGTTCAACCTCGCGAGAGTCTTCGAGGTGACGACCGATGCGACCGGACACTACTCCGCGATCGTCCCCCCGCATTGGTACCAGGTCCTGGCCTTCAGCTCCGCCCACGTGCCCGCGGTGACGGACGTCGGGGTGGGGTCGGGGCTGACAGCGTGGGCGAACGTCACCCTCACCGCCGCCGGGAACCGATCGGCGCTGCTCCGGGGGTTCGTCACGGACGGTGCATCGGGCGGACCGGTGACGACGGGGCGCATGCTCGCATCGGCGTGGCAGTCCTACCCGCTGCCCTATCAGAACTCGAGTTCGATCGATGCCTCGGGATACTTCGAGATGCGCCTCGTTCCGAACTCCTACGAACTCGCCACGAAGGGCCTCGCTGGATACGACGCGTTCACGGCCTCCATCGTCTCCCTCGGTGGAGGGGAGGTCCGCTGGAATAACGTCACCCTGACCCCGAATCCAGTGAACGCGTGGATCAACGGGACGGTGTATGATGCTTGGACCTTCGCCCTGATCCCGGGCGCGGTTGTCACCGTGCGCGTTGACGGACTCCCATTCGGCGGCGTCGTCGCCGACGCAAACGGCACCTACGCCATCCTCGTCCAGAGCGGCTGGGCCGAGGTGGTCGCGGATGCGCCGGGGTACGCCCCCACCCGGACCTCGCGAGCCGTATCAGGCCCGGGGACGACAGTCGTCGACTTGGACCTGGAACCCCTGAAGGACTCCGTGCGTGGCTACGTGCGGGACGGCGTCACCGGTGCGCCTCTGGCGGGAACGGTCGTCAGTGGGACCCCGTCCTGGGGATCGTACTACGACCACGCGGTCACGGACGCATCGGGCTACTACGAACTCTGGTTTCCGGACGACATGTATACTATCGCGGTGGAGGCCCCGGGGTACGCGTTCTGGGACTCGACCTTCTATCCAGACACGACCACGTGGACGAATGTGACCCTGTGGCCCCTCGCATCCGTGATTCAAGGCTATGTCATCGACGGAACGGACGGAAGCCACCTCCGCGGATTCGGCGTCGACGCGATCGACGCGCGGACCGGCCACATCGACCGGACCGTCACGGACGCCAACGGATCCTTCACCCTCGTGCTTCCCCCGAGCCTGGCGATCACCGTCAGCGTCGGCGGCTATTCGAGCTACGCCGCCAACATCACCTACGCGGAGACGCGGCCGTTCGAGACGTCGTGGGTGAACCTCACTCTCTCGCGGGCCCTCTCGCGGATCCGGGCGACGCTGACGGACGCGCTTACGGGCGCGCCAATCCCTGCGGCCAGTGTCACCGTGTGGTGGAGTTCCGCGTTGGCCTACGAGGCCCGCACGAATACGACGGACGGGGCCGGCGTCGCGTTGCTTGAGATCACCCCCGGATCGACCGGATGGATCAGTGCCGATGCGCCGGGGTACCTCCCGCGCCAGAGGGCAATCGATGTCCGACCGGGTGCGAACGACGCAAGCCTCTCGCTGTATCCGGACCTGCCCGTCGACGTCACCGTCCGAGGATACGTGACCGACGTCGCGGGCGCCCCCTTCTGGTTGGCTCGGGTTCAGGCGACGGGGTTCGGCACCTCGGTGGTGTCGACCTACACGAACGTGTCCGGATACTTCCAGTTCCAGATCGTCGCGAGCCCGCAGACCATAGAGGCGAGGAAGGGTGCGTACACCTCGCCGAAGATCACGGCGAACCCTTCGTCCGGCGAGACGATCTGGGTGAACGTCACCATGAGCCAAGACTCGGCGGACCCGCGCATCACCAGACTCACGGCCACGCCATCCGTGGGAATCAGCACGGCGAGCCCCTCGGCGGTCCTCGCCCACATCGAGGAGGGGAACCTTGCGACGGCGGATCTCTCCCCCCTGATGCTCCATTCCGCAGCGGCGGGGATCGGTACGTTCCTCCCGCTCGAACGGTTTCCCGACGCCGACGTCCTCATCACCCGTGCCCCGGGCAACTACACGGTGTCGTCCTCGTGGGATACCACCTCGCCTATCGGATGGCTCTCAGACGGCACCTCGTCCCTCTGGTGGCCGGTGGTGACCGGAGCTGCCCCGTTTGTCGCCACGGTTGACGGGTCTTGGGACAACGCAAGCCTACCAAGCCCGATCGACGCGACCGCGACCTTCGATGTACGCGACGGGCGCCTCCTGTACATTCTCGTGGGGTCGGAGTTCGTGGGCCCGCGGGACCAGCCCGCGGGGACGTTTGCCCCGTACGACGCGGGATACCTCGTGGACCTCTCCTCCACGGCGTACGTCGGGTCGACCGTCGTCACGGGTCCGGCCTTCGCTGCGGGCGCCCTCACCCTGACCGTGTACCCGTCCGTTCCGAGCGGGCCGTACGGAATGCTACTCGAAGCGCTGGACTCCGTTGGAAGGGTCGCGGTGGCGTTCGCCCTCATGGATGCCGAGGCGGACACGGACCCACCGTCGGCGGCCGCGGGACCCGACATCTCCGTGGACGAGGACATCGCGGTCCTCTTGGACGGCTCGACCTCGGAGGACAACGTGAGAGTCGCGGATTACATGTGGACCATCACGGACGGTGCGGTGATGACCCGTGCCGGCGCGGTCGTCGCCCACGAGTTCGCGACCCCGGGGACGTACGTCGTGACCCTCACCGTATGGGACGCGCAAGGAAACACCGCCACCGATGCGTTGACGGTGACCGTGCTCGACGTCACCAACCCCACGGTTTCGATCCAGACTCCGGCCGAAGGGGAGACTGTCTCGGGATCGGTCTACGTCGCGACGTCCGTCGCCGACAACGTCGAGGTCGTCCGCGTGGAATTCCTCCTCGACAGCGCCCTGATCGGGGAGGACACGACGGCTCCCTTCGGCTTCTCGGTGCCGCTGGGGAACCTCACGGTCGGTGTCCACACGATCGAGGTAGTGGCCTACGACGACGCGGGCAACTTCGCGACCTCAAGCCGGCAAGTGCGGATTGCACCACCGGGTGAAACATTGGACCTCCTTCCGATCATCCTCACCGCGGCGGTCGGAATCGCAATCGCAGCGGCGACGGGTACAGTACTCCTGTGGCGTCGACGACGCAGGCCGGCGCCTCCGGTTGACACCGAATCCGACCCGCCTCTCGGGTGAAGCAGACCGGGTTGCGGAATCCTACCGAAAGTTTGCTAGTGGCCCTCCATCGGGGTGCCGACGGGGACTGGTCGCGTCTCGCCCGGCTCGACTCGGTCTCCCACGCGAATCTCGCCGTCCGTGAGGAGCTGCGCACGGAGTCCGCCGCGATGGACGAGGCCCCCGAGGACGCCGCGCCGCGTGAGACCCTCGAGGTGCGCGCAGGGCTCGCACAACCGCACGCCTCGCATCCGCACGCCGCCCACGTGAAACTCACGGCCGACGAGATGATTCAGCGGCACGCCCCGCGTCACCAGGTTCCTCCGCGCGTCGCCGGGGGAGAGTTGAATGCCGCTCTCCCGCTCCATCGCTTCGATCGCCTCGACCTCGATGAGCGTGACCTCGCGGCCCGGGCCCGGCCGGTCGCTGTACGTGCCGCGCACGAGGAAGTAGCGGTCCCCCTCAAGGCCGCGCCCCGGCACCGCGTGCGCCCGGTCCACCGACGTCGGGCGGGCCTCCCGCTCGGACGCAAGATGGATGGAGACCACGTCTCCGATCCAGCGCGGCTCGTCCACGGGCGCCCCAACCCATCCGCGATATCTAATCCTTCGGAACGGGGGTCTCCGCCTCCGGAATCGCACCTGTGTCCGCCGCAGACGCCGCCTCAGCAGAAGTCAACTGTGTTCGACCAGAGCTTGTTCTTCACCAGCTCGTTCCCGACCGTCGAACCCCGGATTCCGCACGCGTTGGCGGTGATCTTGTTCTTCTCGATCTCGTTGCCGACCGCGACGAGCCGGATCCCGTTCCCATTCTCCGCGATCCGGTTCTTCTCCAGCTCGACATCCGTGGACGAGACAACCTCGACCCCGTCGTTCCCATTTCCGAGAATCGTGCACTTCTCGACCTCGACGTCCGTCGAGCCGACGATGCGGATTCCGTCCCCGTCCCCGAACAGCGCATGGCCGTTGCGCGCGACGACGACCTTCTCGATCTCCACATGGCGCGAGTTCAGGATCAGAATGCCCGTGCGGAAGTTCTCGACGGTCCCCGGCCCCTCGATCTCCACGTCGGCCCTGCCGGCGATCGTGATGCCGCGCAGCGGAGGACCGCGGCTGGGGCCCCGGATCGTGTGGCCGTTGAGCTCGATGTCCACGCCGTCGGCCCCCACCGTGATCCCCATGCCCGTGCAGGCCAAGTCGTGGTCGAGCTCGAGGTCCTCGATGATCGTCTTTCCACACAGGTCGCTCGAGGGTGCCCCCGCGACGACGATCTCCCGAGCCACGGGAGACGCCGCGAAGGCACCCGGGGCGAACGCGACGAAGACGAGGAGCATGGCTGCGACCAGCGGGAGGGAGCGGGCGGCCCTAATGGGAGCATTCCGTCTCGTCGAATTCTCCAATCGACTCTCGGGTAGACCCTCTCCCACCGTAACGGTTCCCGTTCACGAATCACGGGTGATTCTCAAGATGGGCACTACCCCGGGCGGCCGAGCGTCACCGAGTGGTCGATCGGCGGCCCTTGCGTCCTCCGCGGCGGTATCGCTTCTCCTTCGGCCGGGAGTCCTTCGGGGGGCGCTCCTTCCGCCGTTTCTCCACGCGCCGTTATGGCGGACTGTGGCATGAACGTGGCGGCCCGACCCTGCGACGGGGCGATCGAGCCGTTCTCCCCCTCGATAACCAGCAGGAAAGGACTAAGGGACGGGCGCCGCCGTCCGTCCCGGGATTGCCGTTGCGGACAAGGAAGCGTGCGACACGAAGGAAGCCCGCGGGTCCGCGCAGGGGACGGGTCGACTCCCCGCCGTCTGCGCGGTACCTCGTCCTCTGGTGGCACCTCCAGAAGCTCTACGTGGGCCTCTTCGAGAACGAGACGGAGGCGACGCTCCACGCGGCCGCGCGAAACGGCGTCGTCGTCGAGCTGATCGCGTCCGAGGTCTCGGTCGGGGCGATCGAGGACTACTGGCGGCGAGACGACCAGGGTCGGCCGATGCCCGGGGAGTGGCGCACATCGCGGACGCCCGCAGCGGCTTGACCGAAGCCTATTTATCAAGTCCACCGCTGGCACGGGAGGGTCGGGAATGGAACGGGCGCGGCTCGCGTTCGCCGATCGGGCGCATCCCTCGCTCTCCGGCGTGCTGTCCCTGGACGATGCGGGTCGCATCGTCCTCCGCGCAAGCCCCGAGCTCGACCGGACGCTCCGGGCGGCGTTGACCGTACCGCGGACGGAGCTCGGACCCCTGCACTTCGACGACATTCGGCGGGGCCTCACGCTCGCGATCTCCCTGCGCAGGGGCGTCCGCGCGGGGCTGCTCCACGCCGAGTCCCTCTCGGGTGCGTTCGAGCTGCGCGCGTTCGTCTCCGGCGACTGGGTCCGGCTCACCCTCGCCCCGGGGGACTTCGATCCGGACGACGCGTGGGGCTTCGTGCTCGCGATGCACGAGGCGAAGCTCGAGGCGCCGCGCGCCTAGCCGAACTCCCGCCCGACCCGGCGTCCGTGCTTCTCGTGGATTTTCTCGAACCGCTGCCGCGCGGTCATGTTCGGCTCGATGACCTCGAACTCCGCGAGGTAGTTCCGGTCCTTGTACAGGATGAGGTCGCGCCCGTCCCGATGGGTCTTGATGATGAGGTTCACGTCCCCGCCGCCCTCGGGGCCCTCGAACAGCGTGTAGAAGCCCAGGAAGTAGCCAACGACCTCCTCGAACCCCTCGTCCCCGTAGAAGAACCTCCACCGGACCTTGTCCCCGATGTATACGTCCATGCGCTCGAGGACACGGTCGTCGATCAGGCCCGTCTCCCGGAGCACGTTCCGCTCCTCCTCCGTCGGGTCCCGTTCCATCCGGTGCGGGATTCCGGCCGCCTTGATAAACCCTGACCCGTGGCCTCGTTCGCGGGGCGATAATCACGGCGGTGGATTCTTGACCCTGCCGGGGGCTCGGCGCCGCCATGCGGAACCCCCTGTTGGCGCTCTCCGGAATCGTCGCCCTCCTCTTCGCGGCCAGCCCCGCGGCGGCGAGCTCGGGCGTGACGACCTTGAACCCGGGCGAGGCGGCGGACGTCGTGACGGCGACCCTCGGCGTGGGCGACTCCATCGTGTACCAGTGGTCCACAGGCCTCTCCGTCGAATTCCTGATCGCCCGCGCCGGCGTCGAGGTCTTCACCACGACCGGACCGGTCGGCCAGGGCACGTACGCGATTACGGTCGCGGGGACGTACGTGGTCTCGTTCCACAACAGCGGGCCGTACCTCTCGATCGTGAGCTGGAATGTGGAGCCCCGCGTCTCCGCCAGCACCCTGCCCCTCCTCGTCGGAGCCGCGGCCGCGGGGGCGGTCGGCCTCCTCCTCGGCCTCCTCCTCTGGCAGCGGCGGCGAAGGGCGGCTCGACCGACGGGAGCCTACCCGCAGGCCGCGTACCCCCCGGCGGGGCCGCCGCAGAACCCCGGCGCGTGACCGCGCTCAGGCGTCCAGGTACCGGTAGAACTCGTACGGGCTCGGCCGCAGGGACGTCTGCAGGTTCTCGTCGATCTTGAGCTCCGTGTACTTGTCGAGCAGGTCCTGGGTGAACACGCCCTTGAGGAACATGTAGTCCGTGTTCAGGTAGTCCACGGCCTCCTTCAACGAGCCGGGGAGCTCCCGGATTCCGTACTGCTTCCTCTTGTGCGCGTCGAGCTTGTAGATGTCCTCGTCGACGGGGTCGCCGGGCTCGATCTTCTTCTTGATGCCGTCGAGGCCCGCGGAGAGCATCGCGGCGAACGCGAGGTAGGGGTTGCAGGACGGGTCCGGGGTCCGGTACTCGATGCGCTTCGCGTGCTCCACGCCCCGGTAATACATGGGGATGCGGACGTTCGCGCTCCGGTTCCGCTTCGACCACGCGATGAAGACGGGCGCCTCGTAGCCCGGCACGAGCCGGCGGTACGAGTTCGTCGTCGGGTTTGTGATCGCGCAGAGCGCGCGCGCGTGCTCCATAAGGCCGCCGATGTAGTAGCGGCACGTCTGGGAGATCTCCGCATACTCGTCCTTGGGGTCGAACATCGCGTTCTTCCCCTTCGTCCACAGGGACTGATGGACGTGCATTCCGCTCGCGTTGTCGCCGAAGATCGGCTTGGGCATGAACGTCGCGAGCTTCCCGACCTTCGCGGCGACCATCTTGGCGGCGTACCGGTACGTCACGACCTTGTCCGCCATCGTGACGAGCTCGTCGTAACGCATGTCGATCTCGACCTGCCCGGCCGTCGCGACCTCGTGGTGGTGCGCGTCCAGCGTCATCCCGAAGCTGTCCATGAGGACCCGGCAGAACTCGTTCCGGTAGTCCTGCAGGCTGTCCTGCGGCGGTGCGGGGTAGTAGCCCTCCTTGAACCGGATCGGGAAGGTCTTCCCGCCGTTGTCCGCCCACGGGGCCTCGCTCGACAGGATCTCGTATCCGCAGCCCCTCCACGGGTTCCGCAGGTCGTCCGGCGTCGGGAGCATGCGCACGCCGTCGAACACGAAGAACTCGATCTCCGGTCCCCAGTACGTGACGTCATAGCCCGCGGCCGCGGCGGCCTGAGCGGCCTTCTGCGCGACGAACCGCGAATCCCGCGTGAAACGCTCGTGGGATCCGCCCTCGTGGACGTTCACGATGAACCGGGCGGTCCGGTCCGGCGGCGGATAGAACGGGAGGATCGCGAACGTGGCGGGGTCCGGGTACAGGACCATGTCGCTCTCGTGGATCTCCTTGAACCCCTTGATCGAGGACCCGTCGAGCTTCCCGATCCCGTTCTTGAAGTCGTCTTCCGAGACCGTGTTGGCGGGAACCGTGATGTGCTGCAGGCTCCCAAGCAGGTCGACGAACCACAGGTCGAGCCAGCGGACGCCCTCCTTCTCCACGGTCTCCATCACATGCGCGGCACTCCCGTCTTTCGCAGATTTTGGCATCGGTATCCTCCCTGTGTCCCTTCCGGCGGATGGGGGTTGGGCCCTCCCTTTCGAGGCGCCCGACGCGTGTACTGGGACGTTCATACTTAAAGGTTCTTTGCTTAGAATCGAACATATGTTTTGCATTGTTTAATTCTGATGGACGAACGTCTAATCCTTTCGCGAAAAGTCAGCAAAGATTAAGAAGGTTGACCGCCCTCCGCGCTCCATGGACGAACCCACCGCCGCCGAAATCGACGAACTCGACGTCTCGATCCTCCGTCAGCTCAACGAAGACGCGCGCCGCTCGTACCGTGAAATCGCGAAGGGGCTCGGCGTCTCCATCAGTACCGTAAGCAACCGGGTCAAGCGCCTCGAGGCAGACCGAGTGATCACGGGATACGTGCCGGTCGTCGACCCCAAACGCATCGGCTTCGACGTGATCGCCGTCGTGGGGGTCACGATCTCCCGCGGGAAACTCCTCGAGGTCCAGCGCCGGATCGGGAAGGACGAGCGCGTCTTCGGTGTGTACGACGTGACCGGGGAGTGGGACTCCGTGATCATGGTCCGATTCAAGAGCACACGGGAGCTCGACACATTCATCAAGAAGCTCGTGGCGATGGAGAACGTGGAGCGCACCTACACGCAGGTCGTCCTGAACATCGTGAAGGAGGAAAAACGGGTCGCGGTCTAGGGACTCCCGGGGAGGCCCTACCATAGGTTAATACTGCCTCGCCTCGTTAGCCGCGGGCCGAGGAGAACCGTTGGAGGGGCACGATGCCTGACCTGCTCGA
>DATEUK010000169.1:0-3945 GCA_035283165.1 Thermoplasmata archaeon | reverse complement strand
CGAGACCGGCCTGGCTGCGGACTGCGTCGCCCTCGTGATCGACGAGGACGGGAACCTCGACATGATTCGCCCTTCGTTCGGTGGCAAGTCCCTCGCCCATATCCTGTGCCGGCAGCACCGGCCGCAGATGGCCTCCGCCCGCCCGAACGTCTTTCCGATCCCCCCGCGGCAGCCGGGGCGATCCGGCGAAGTCGTCCGCGAGGAGGTCTCGATCACGGATGCGGACATGGATACGAAGGTCGTGAAGTTCGAGGAGCGCCGGGGACACAAGGGGAACCCGATCGAGGACGCGCGCATCCTCGTGTCGGGCGGCTACGGGCTCCGCGAACCCAAGAACTTCGTGCTGCTCGAGGAACTTGCGAGGGAACTCGGGGGCGCCGTGGCGGCGTCGCGCAAGGCCGTCGACGCGGGATGGGTGCCGAAGGATTTCCAGGTGGGGCAGACGGGGAGGACCGTCCGGCCGAAGCTGTACATCGCCGTTGGGATTTCCGGCGCCGTCCAACACCTCGCTGGGATGCAGGAGAGCGAGAAGATTCTCGTGATCAACCTCGACCACAAGGCGTCGATGTTCGAGATCGCGGACTACGGAATCGTGGGAGACCTGTTCCAGGTCGTCCCGGAGATGACACGGCAGCTCCGCGCCCGGAAGTCGGCCGTGGCCGTCCCAGTGCCGATGTGATTGGCGCGAAGACCACGTCGCACCGACCTAGACCGGAAGGGGAGGGGCAACGAGGAGTTCCCGATTGAACACCTCGGCGAAGACGTCGATCACTTCATCCTTGAACGCCCCCATCGGGACCGGCCCGCCGATTTCCCGCGCCATGGAAGTCATGATCGACCCGTCGAACCCACAAGGCCGTATCTTCGCGAAGTACCGAATGTCCGTGTTCACGTTGTGCGCGAACCCATGGAAGGTCACGTCCCGGTGCACCGCCACGCCGATCGAGCCGAGCTTCCGACCGCCCACCCAGACGCCGCTCTGTTGGGGGTCCCGGTCTGCGGCGACCCCGAAGGCGCGCGACGCGCGGATCAGTACCTCCTCGAGGTCCCGCACGTAGCGCCTCACGTCCAGGCGGTCAGGCAGCTTCACGATCGGGTATCCCACGAGCTGCCCGGGGCCGTGATACGTCGCTTCTCCGCCGCGCTCCACATGGACGACCGGCAGCGAGGGGTCGAGCACGTCCTCCATGGTGCCCCTCCGACCGAGGGTGACGACGTGCGGATGCTCAAGGAGGAGGAGCGTGTCCGGGATTCGGTCTGCCGCGCGGTCTTCCACGAGTCGGTGCTGGAGGTCCCACGCCGCGCCGTAATCCACAAGTCCAAGGTCCTCGACGCGCAGTTCCCTCATCAACGGTTCACCACGTGGATTGCGCGGCCGAGCGCGGCCTCTGCGGCTTCCATGATTGCTTCGGGAAGCGTCGGATGCGGATGGATCGTCAGGGCGATGTCCTCCACGCTCGCCCCCATTTCGATCGCGACCGCCATCTCGCTGATCAGGTCGCTCGCGTCCGGCCCCACGATCTGGACACCGAGCAGACGCGCCGTCTTCGCGTCCATGACGACCTTCACGAACCCCTCCGTCTCCCCCGCCGCCAACGCACGTCCCATCGCCGCGAACGGGACCTTCCCCACGCGGACCTCGAAGCCCTTCTGCGCCGCCGCCGCCTCGTCGAGTCCAACGGTCGCGACCTCTGGATCCGTGAAAATCGCGGATGGCAACGCCCTCCAATCGGCCGCGGCGGCGCGACCCGCCGCAACCTCCGCCGCGACGATGCCCTCCTTCGAGGCCTTGTGCGCCAAGAACGGCTGGCCCACGACGTCGCCGACCGCGAAGATGTGCCGCACGTTCGTCCGCATTTCCCTGTCCACGCGGATGAATCCCTTCTCATCCGTTCCGACTCCGGCGTTCGCCAGGTTCAGTCCGTCCGTGCTTGGACGCCGTCCGATCGTCACGAGGACGGTGTCGACGACAAACTCCCGCGGCCCGTCCGGCGTCTCCGCCGCGACGACGATTCGGCCCTCCGCTTCCTTCCAGGTCGTTGCCTGGGATCCCACATGGACGTCGGCGCCGAGTTTCTTCAGGGACCTCGCGACGATCCGCGCCGCCTCCGGGTCGACGCCGGGCAGGATCTGGGCGAGGAACTCTACGACCGTCAGTTGCGTGCCGAGCTTGGCGAAGTAGGTCCCGAGCTCGAGGCCCGTCACGCCGCCGCCGATCACGAGGAGGTGCGCGGGAGCGACCGCCAGCTCGAGCGCCTCCTTGGAACTCAGGATGCGGCGGCCGTCGAAGCGGAATGCCGGGAGGTCGTTCGGACGGGACCCCGTCGCGACGATCACCTTGGCGGCGTCGAACTCCTCAAGCACCGCCTTGTCGTGGTCGACCACGCGGATTCGACGCGGATCGAGGAAGGACGCCTCGCCGAACAGCACCTCGACGCCGTTCGCCTGACACAGTTGCTCGATGCCGCGGTTCAGCCGCTCGATCACGGACGCCCGCCACTTGTGGAGCTTCTCCATGTTCACGCGGAGGCCGGAGTACTCGATTCCCATCTCCCCGGCGTGACGCAGCTTGTGCACGAGGTTCGCGGTGAAGATGAGCGCCTTCGAGGGGATGCACCCGTAGTTCAGGCACTCCCCGCCGAGGCGCCCGTCCTTGTCCACGAGGACGGTCTTCAGGCCGAGCTGGGCGGCGCGGATTGCCGCCACGTAGCCGCCGGGGCCGGCGCCGATGACGAGGAGGTCGACCGGGCGGGCCATCGCCGCTTACGCCTCCACGAACAACAGGGCTGGATGCTCCAAGAACTCCTTCAGCGACTCCACGAACGCCGCGCCGATGTGGCCGTCGATCGCGCGGTGGTCGAAGGAGCACGTGAGGTACATCATGTCCCGAACCACGACCTGCTCGCCGTGCACGACGGGACGCTTCTCGATCCGGTGGATGCCCACGATCGCGACCTCGGGCCAGTTGATGATTGGCGTCGCGAGGATTCCGCCGAGGGCCCCCAGGCTCGTGATCGTGAACGTGCCGCCAGAGATATCCTGAGGCGTCAGCCGATTCGTGCGGGCGGCGTCCGCGAGCCGCTCGATTTCCGCCGCCAGGCCGTTCAGGTCCCGCCGGTCCGCGTCGTGGATCACGGGGACGATGAGGCCCGCGTCCGTCGCGGTCGCGATTCCGATGTGGTAGTACCGCTTCACGACAAGTTCCTGTCTCTCATCGTCGAGGGTCGCGTTCAGGGTCGGGTGGTCCTTCAGGGCCGCCACGACCGCGCGGACGATGAACGGGAGGTACGTGAGACGGACCCCCTTCTTCTCTGCCCTCCCCTTGAGCTTGTCGCGAAGGTGGACGAGGTGGGTCATGTCGACCTCCTCCACGTACGTGAAGTGGGCGGCGGTGGTCGTCGACTTGTGCATCTTCTCGGCGATTCGGCGGCGGATCCCGTGGATCGGGATCCGTTCCTCAGGCCGGCCCGTGGGCGCTGGCGGTACAGGGACAACCTCCTGCGATGCAGGCATCGCGGCGCTCCTCCGTCCCACGGAGTGCACGTCGTCTTCCGTGATGCGCCCTCGGGGTCCCGTGCCGCGGACCGCCGCCAAGTCGACGCTCAGTTCACGCGCGAGCCTGCGAACCGCCGGCGTGGCGAGGACCTCCCCCGTGGGCGGGGGCGTCGGCGCGGTTCGGGGGGCCTCGGGTGCCGTCGGCTCCTGCGGTGCGGCCGGTTCCTGCCGCGATGGGGGCGCGGGCGACGCGGGCAGAGTGTCGCCCTCCTCGCCAACGACGATGATCGGGCTCCCGACGCGGACGAGCTCGCCCTCCTTTGCGAGAATCCGAAGGACGGTCCCCGTGTACGGGGAGGGGAGCTGGACGGTGACCTTGTCCGTCATCACCTCGACGAACAGCTGCTCCTCCTTGATCGGGTCCCCTTCCTTCACGAGCCATTTCGTGAT
>DATEUK010000168.1:0-5087 GCA_035283165.1 Thermoplasmata archaeon | reverse complement strand
CCCGTTCCGCAACGCGTTCTTCGGCCTCCTGTTCACGCAAGCCTCCCTCGCGGTCCTAATCCTCGTGGCCGCCGTCACCCTGAGCACCTATTCGTCGGGCATCGAGCGGGAAGGCGAGTTCGCGACGATCGCGGCCCGGGGTCTCGGGGCGCGGGGGCTCGTTGCCCTCCTGTTAGGGGAGGGCCTGTCGGTGAGTCTGGTGGGGACCCTCGTGGCGGTCCCGACGGTCCTCGTGTTCCTTTGGGCGTTCGTTCGCTTCGAGGACATCGCGACCCCGCAGTCCCTCGCCCTGGAATTCGCGATCGGATGGCCCGCATGGGCGCTCCTGGGCGCCGCACTCGCCTCGGCCACCGGAGGCACCCTGCTCGCGGGGCTTCGGCTCCGAAGGATGAACCTTCCCGCGATTCTGAAACTCCGGGGGATGTGACGATGCCCGACGTCGTGATGAAAGACGTAATCAAGGTGTACCGGACCGGGGATCTCGAGGTGATCGCCCTCCGGGGACTCGATGTGACGATTCGGTCGGGCCAGTGGGTCGCCATCACCGGGCCGTCCGGCTGCGGGAAGACGACGCTCCTGAACCTCGTCGGGGGCCTGGACCGGTGCACGGCGGGTTCGATCCTCGTGGACGGCCGGAACGTCGCGCGGCTGTCGGATGGGGACTTGGTGCGGTATCGACGGGAGACGGTCGGCATCGTCTTCCAGTTCTTCAACCTCGTTCCGATGCTCACCGCCCAGGAGAACGTGGAGCTCCCGATGCGCCTCGTCGGGGTCGCTCCCTCCGACCGGGAACGGCGGGCTCGGGACCTCCTCATGCGCGTCGGCCTCCGGGAGAGGGCAGGCCACCGTCCGGATGCGCTGAGCGGCGGGGAACAACAGCGCGTCGCGATCGCCGTGGCCCTCGCGAACGATCCTCCCATCCTCCTCGCGGACGAACCCACGGGGGAACTGGATTCGGAAAACGGGAAACGCGTCCTCGATCTGTTCCGGGAAGTCGTGCGCGAGGACGGGAAGACGGCCCTCATCGCCACCCACGATTCTCGGATCGCGGGTTACGTCGACGAAGTCCGCCCAATGGTGGACGGGCGGATCCTCCCGGCGACCCCCCGTGACGGGGCGGCGACCCGAGCGAGCAGTCAGCCTGCGTCCCCGAAGACGATGTAGTGCCAGGACTTCCTCGGTTGCCCGGTGAGTTCGACGAAGACGTACTTGATCGCCGTGTACTCCTCGAGGGAGTGAAGGCTCAGTAGCCGCCGTGGGGCATGTCGGACACGAAGGGCAAGTGGACGTTGATTCCGACGGCCCCGCAGCGCATTCCGTTCGCGAACCGGGTCGCCCGATGCACGTCGCGCGTCCACACGCTGCCGTAAAGCCCGTACGGGACGCCGTTCGCCTTCTCCAGGGCGTCCGCCTCGTCACGGAAGGTTAGGACCGCCATCACGAGACCGCAGATCTCCTCCTGGACGACGATCGCGCGGAGCAAGGGCTTATCTTTCCGTTCCGATGCCGGGCGCGGGAATCTCCATGGTCGCGTCGCTCGTCTTGGAACACGCGCGAATCTATACCGGAAACCCAGAGGCGCCGTGGGCGGAGGCCCTCGCCTGCGAGGGCGAACGCATCGTAGCGGTGGGACCTCGCAGCGACGTCGCAGCCCGCATCGGACCGCGCACGACGACGATCGACGCGGGAAGCCGTCTCGTCCTGCCCGGATTCGTCGACGCCCATGTGCACCTCATCTGGGGCTTCGAGCTCGGGACCTGGATCGACCTGACAGACAAGCCCTCTCTCGCGAACGTGCAGCGGCGGATCGCGGCGTACGCTGCGGACCATCCGGAGGAAGAGATCCTCATCGCCCACGGATTCGACTACGCGGCGTTGCGTCCGGAGGGGCTGCCCTCCAAGGAGGATCTCGATGTCGCCGCGGCGGACCGCCCCGTCCTGATCACGGCTTGGGATGGCCACACGGGCCTGGGAAACACCCGGTTCGTTGCGCGGGCTAGGGAGGTCCACCGATCCCTCGGCCGCGAGGTCGGTCAGATGCAACGCGACCCCCGGACCGGCGAACCGACCGGAGTTTTCCACGAGGCCTTCGACCTCACGCCGTTCCTGCTGGAGTTCCAACGTCGCCGGTCCCTCGACGGGTTGCGGAAGACGATGCGCATGGCGAGCGGTTTCGGGATTACGACGGCGTTCGACGTTCAAGTGAACCTCGAGGACCTCCGGGCGTACGAAACCCTGTGGAAGGCCGGCGAGCTGACGGTGCGCGTGCGAGCGGCCCTGTACCATGCGCCGGACACGACGCGGGAGGCGTACGCGTCCTTCCGGGAGACCCGTGACCGGGTGTGGGACGACTGGCTGCGGGTCGGTGCCGTGAAGGTGTACATCGACGGAGTGCAGGAAACAGGGACCGCGGCACTTCTTGAGCCGTACGCGAACGCCCCGAATTCCATTGGCTCAACCCAGTATCCCCGGGACGTGTACGAGGGGATCGTGGAGGAAATGGATCGCCTGGGGTTCCAGATCTGCACGCACGCGTGCGGAGACCGCGGGGTCCGGATCGCCCTCGACGCGTACGAGCGTGCAGCTCGCGTCAATGGGACTTCGGGGCGGCGCCATCGCATCGAACACTGTGAGAACCTGTCCCCGGAGGACATCCCCCGCTTCGCTGCTCTTGGCGTCATCCCTTCCATGATGCCGCGCCACTCGTCCCCCGATCTCACGGCTCGATGGCGCGAGGCGGTCGGTGCCGACCGCACGAATCGAGGATTCCCATGGAGGGCCTTGTTGGACGCGGGAGCACCCCTCGCGTTCGCGAGCGACTGGCCCGTCGCGGACATGAATCCCCTCGTGGGCCTTCACGAGGCCGTGACGCGGCGCACCCCTGAGGGAGATCCATCTCCCCATCGCGTTTCGATTCACGAGGCGATCGACGGGTACACACGCCGGGCTGCGTACGCCTGCCACGCGGAGTCCACCCGAGGCACCCTCGAGCCGGGCAAGTACGCGGATTTCGTCGTGCTCTCCGAGGACGTGTTCCTGACCCCTCCGGAAGGGATCCGAAACGCGAAGGTTCTTCGGACATTCGTCGGGGGCCGAGAGGTGTACTCGAGAGAAGATTCAATCCCGTAGGGCTCCGATAGAGGACCGACAGCGCGCGCGAGTCGCACGGGGGAATTGACCCCCCGAACCTGCGCCTTGCCTCGGCGGAGTTGGTGGATTCTGGACCGCCAACCCGGCTACTGGCCGTATCCCCCCGTCCACGGCTCCACATTTCAAAGGGACGTGTCAAAGAGTCCGCTTTCGTCGACGCAGGACCGCGAACACCGCGACAACGAGGGGACGCCGCCCGACGACCCCGACTCCCCCAGGACGCCCCGTGTCGAATCGCCGTCACGACTGGCCCAGAACTTGCGCGATGGACTCGTAGAGAAACGGAAGCTCCGGGAGATCCCCGCCATTGCAGTAGATCGTCCCGCTCCGGTAGCCGGTGAACACGGATTTTTCGATCCGGACCCGCCATGCCTCATGGGAGTCTTTCAAGTCCTTGTCTTCGACCGCACCTCGGCGAAGCAAGAGCTCCCGAACCTGCGCGAGCGCACCCGGACTCGCGCCTTTCCACGTTTTTCCCTGCACGGGTGTCCATCGTTCCGGAATCTAAAACGCTTGCGAGGGGACGAGTCGATCCGAGTTTTCATGCCCTTCCTAGTCGGGGCAGTTCAAGACCGCACCGCCGCCTTCGCCAGCCGCACCGCTTCGCGGGGGCCTTCGTTCCACGGCTCTCCATGGCCGGGGAGGATGACATCGACCGCGAGAGAGCTGCTGGACAGAACCGAACCTCCACCTGCACTATCTCAGGGCGCCTCCAAGCCCGTGCTCACCGAGTACTGCGCGGGACAGCGCAGAACTTCCGTCACGACGATTGGCCGCAGACTCGTTGAGTCGATTCGATGTCGGCATCCTTATGCATGACGTCGGCTTTCCTTGCGCCAACATCCCGACGTAACGCGTAGGACGCTGTGAGATCTGGAGAGATGGCCAAGCCATCGGCGCCGCACGCAGTTGTTCTCGGGGACGCGAGAGTCACCATCAACGCGATTGCCGCCCGGGTGTTCGAGGCGCTGACGGACTCCGATAGGCTGGGGACTTGGTGGGGCAAGGACGTGCGAATGGACGCCCAGGTGGGCGGCCTGTACGAGGCGACCCTGGCCGTGGGCCGCGTGGAAGGCACGATCACCGCCATCGATGGACCGGAGAAGCTAACCTTCGCATGGCCGCTCCAGCATGAGGGTGGAACCGTGGTGACGAGCGTCGCGTACACGCTGACTCCGAGGGGGGCTCAGACGGGCGTTCACGTGATCCATCACGCCCCCAGGAGCGTCCCCGGAGATTGGAACGGCCTGTGGCGACCCGTCCTGGAGGCGCTCAAGGCGTTCGTGGAAGGGTCTGGAACGCAGCCGTTCTCGGACTGAAGAGGACCAACTGGATTCCTTCGCGATCGTTCTCCTGGGGAGGCACGGGTTCCACCGGAGGGAACGACTCGATCCAAACCTTCACACCCTCTTTGGTCGAGAAGCCTCAGGACCGCCCTGCGGCCCTCGCCAGCCGCACCGCTTCGCGGGGCCCCTCGGTCCAAGGCTCTCCATGGCCCGGGAGGATGATACGGGCCGGAATCTGCTCGAGCGCCGAAAGGGATCGGAGCGCCTCTCCTGTGTCGAGGTTCAGTGCGGACGGCATCACCTGCGGGCCCTTCCGACCGGTGAGCGGATTTTTGGTCACGAGGCAGTCGCCCGTCAGGAGAACCTGCCGTTGCTCGAAGAACACGGCGGCCATCCCCGGGGTGTGGCCCGGCACATGGATCGCCCGCGGGCGTCCCGGGGCTTCGATCGTCTGGCCATCCGCGAACGTGGACACCTCGAGGATCGGGACGAGTTTCGTTCGCCCCAGCCGAAACAAGGTCCGCCACGCCTCGGGGTATCGCAGGTAAGGGAACAACCAGCCCTCACCCTTCCCGGGTGTCGCGCCCTTCGCCACCGCGGCGTCCGCCTCGTGGATCCAGACCGTTGCGCCTTCGTCCACCCGCCCCCGGT
>DATEUK010000167.1:0-4825 GCA_035283165.1 Thermoplasmata archaeon | reverse complement strand
AGGTTGTCGATCGTCCCCCCGGAGACGACCATCCAAGGAGGATGGCCCGGCCGGTATTTATCGCCGACCCGGATCGCGCCGTGCCCTGTGCGATGACCGCCTAGTGAGGACCGGCCCTCGCCGAGGTCTTCTTCTCCTTGGCCTGGAGCTCCTCGTTCCGCTTCCGGAGCTTCTCTTCCCGCTGAAGCAGGTCCAGCGCCTTCTCCTGGAGGATCTTGATGCGCTTCTCGATGTCCTTCCGAGCCGCCTCGATGTCGAACGACGCCTCCTCCTCCTTCGCGGTCTTGGCATGGGAACGCTCGGCCTCCAGCTTCTTGCGGGACGCGCTGAGCTTGGCGGCCTCCTTCTCCAGGGCCGTCTCCCGGTCCCGGACGGCCTCCTCGTGCGCAATCAGATCGAGCGCCCACTTCTGCAGGAACTTCCGGTCCTTCTCAACCTGCTCCCAATCCACGCCACCCTTCGTGGATGCCTGCACAGCAGGCGACGGTGGCGCCTTCGGCGCTGTTTGCCGCGTTTCCAGGTCGGCGGCGAGGCGGTCCCGGTCCGCGGTCAGGGCTTTGACCGTCGCCCGCAGATCCTGGACCTGCCCCCGCAGCTCCCGATCGAGGGTGCGGACCTTCTCCTCTCGATACTCGACCTCGATGAGCCTCTTCCGCAGCGACTGCTGGCCCTCGGCGAGAATCCGCCTCTCGTCCTCCAGCTCCGCCAGGTTTGTCTCGATCCGGACCGAGGTCTCGGCCGGCGCGGGCTCGGATTCGGCCGCAGGTTCCATCGGCGGTCGTCCCTCCGCCCGGCGCTTGGCATCCTCGGCGGCAACGGCCGCCTCCCGCGTCACCAGCGCCACCGTGCGCGCCTCCGCCTCCGATGCAGCCCGCTCGAGCACCTCCTCGCGCCCCTCCAGATCCTTCGACCACGATTGGATCCGGACTCGCTCCCGCTCGAGGGACGACGCTTCGGAACGGAGGTGCTCCTCCAGCCTCTGGAGCTCGGCTGGATCCGGACCCTCGACCTGTGCATCGGCAATGGTGCCAGCGGGGGCGGCCGCAGCGTGCGGAACCATCGGCACGTCCTCGCTCCGATCCTGGACGGAAACCATGAGGAACTTCGCGTAGTGGACGTGGTCCGGAGTGATTCGACCTCGTGAGGCGAGGATGAGGCGGAGGTTGTTCGCGGGGACCGAGAGGACCCGGTATCCCGAAACCCTGGCCTCGGCCTCCGGTCCCCCGTGAGGGAGGCTTCCCGTGGCTTCGGCGAGCGTCAACGTGCATCGCGGATCGAGCACGAGCTCCTTGAGCGGAGTTCCCTGGGAGTCGAGCAGGAACGCCTTCGAGAGGCGGGCTCGGCGCGCGCGCACGAGACCAAGCAAGACGAGGGCGAGGGCGAGCCCCGACATGGCGATGCCGGCGATCTGTAACGGGTCTTGGAAGTACGCAGGTGGAGCTCCCCCGGCGGCCGCCAGCGCCATCGCGGGGAAGAGGGAACGTCCCTTCGATGTCGTGGGGCGTTCTTGCCGCCGTTCCGACCGCGGGAATAGCACCCGTTCACTCTCCGTTCCAGGGGTTCCTCTCGGTGAGTACCGGCTGTTGCGATGAGGATACTTAACCGGGACGACCTGGTTATCAGGCCCGATTTCACCCCTCGGGGTCTCGGAAGTGAGACTCAGCGGTGAGACCCATACAGGAACCCCTTTACTCGCCCGACGCGAAGTCTCTTGGTTAGAACACCGGGGCTCTCCTGCAATGGTACGGCGTAAGGGCCGGCGATACGGCCAGGCGGCGTTAGCTCTCGGGCTCGTCCTCCTCGCGTGTCTGCCCCTGCTGATGGCGGGGGCCGTGGCGCTCACGGTCGTCTTCCCCGCTCAGTCCGAGCAAGTGGTCCTGGGCATGACGACCGGGTTGAGCGGTGCCCAGTCCGACGATGGAATCCGGGAGCAGCTTTCCGAAACCGATACCGCCACGGATCCCTCCACAGGGCCGTCGAGTGAAACCTTGACGGCGGGTGCGATCATCGGCGGCGCGTTCCCCGCGGGGGTCGCGTCGGAGGACGGAGCGTTCCTACAGTATCGGGAAGTCCTGCCCCCGAGCACGGACCACTATCCGAGCTCCCAGACGACTACCACGGGCGCCGGGTGCGGGGGCGCGTTCCCCGCAAGCCTCCAGACCTCGGACGACGGCCCCTTGTGCCTGCGAGAGGCGGACACGGGTGGCGCGGGCGTCATCGCGTTCGATGTGGCCGGAACCGGGACCGGCACAGGGACGGCATTCAACATCGCCGGGCCGAACGTCGGAACGGGTTCGGATCGGGCCCTCGTCGTCGGGATCATCGAGGGCAACCAGAACGTCGCTCTGACCTCCGTCACTTGGGACTCGGGCGGTACGAATCAGGTGATGACTCGCATCGGGTGGGCCAATCGCGCCTCGGACGTCCGAGTCGAGATGTGGCGGCTCGTAAATCCGACCTCCGGCGCGAGGACGCTCCGTATCGTCTCTCCGAGTTCCGTCACGGTGACCGTCGGGATCGCGGCGTACACGGGCGTCGACCAAACGACTCCGAACGACGCTGCCGCACCGAACTCGGGCAACGGCGCCAATCCCACCGTGAGCGTGCCGTCGGCCAGCGGGGACCTCGTCCTGGATGCGATGGGATGGAAGGAGATCAGCTCCACCCCGACGGCCGGGGCGGGCCAGCTCTTGCGGTGGAATTCGCCGGACACGGGGGACGAGGAAGGTGCGGGATCGCAGGAGGCGGGGGCCGCGACCGTCACGATGTCATGGAGCATGTCCTCGGGGATTCAGGAGTGGGCCACCGTTGGCGCCTCGTTCAATCCGGGAAGCGCCGGTCCAAACCACCAGCTCTCCGCGCGTCACGACTGGAGCGGCATGCCTAGCGGTGCGGATGCGTACGACCTGTGCGTGGAGGCGTTCGTGGCCAATGCGGCGGGGGAGTCGGCCCTCGTGGAGG
Organism: Thermoplasmata archaeon; assembly: GCA_035283165.1. Lineage (GTDB taxonomy): Archaea > Thermoplasmatota > Thermoplasmata > RBG-16-68-12 > EA-27 > EA-27. Next base: position 1,864 of record DATEUK010000167.1, on the reverse strand, counting down.
TCCTGACGCCGCCCGCGACGTGGAACACGCGGATCACCGTGTCCAAAACCGCTGACGACAACGCCGACCAGTGCTACACGCTCACGGCCCCGGAGTTCAACGCGGGAGCGCCCTCCGTTCGTTGGATTGGAGGGACGGAGTCCGGCGACGCGACGCAATCGGACGTGAACATCGACCACGAGCGGATTGTCCGCAGGTACACGAACTACCGGCTCGACTCGACCCACACGTGGTCGGGCGTTCCCGCGGGCAATTCGTACGTTCTCGGCGTGACCGGGTATCGAACGGACGAGGACGTGAGCGTGCAGGTCCTGACGCCGCCGGCGACGTGGAACACGCGCCTCGCGGTGAACGCCGTCGTGAACACGCAGTTCACGTACACCCTTACCCCGGCGGAGTACGGTGGCGGGGCCCCCGAGGTCCGGTTCGTGGATGGCACAGGCGTTGACCCGACCGCGTCCGATCTATTCCTCGACTACGTCGCGATCACGACCGTCCGCCTCACATATTCCCTCGAGGTGCTCTACAACGTCACGGGGGTGACCGGCGGCTCGAGCCCGTTCCTCGTGGCGAAGGGCAACATCTCGGCCGGCGGGGAGAACTTCCACGTCCACGTGTGGAACTTCACGACTTCCGCCTGGAACGTCTTGATGTCCGCGCCCTTTACCGCGGCGAACGCGTACCACAACGCGTCCCTCGGAGCGGGCCACCTGTCCGGTGGGACCGTCCGGATTCGCTTCGTCGACGCCGCAGGGCAGGATGCGACCCAATGGGCGGTGAGCCTCGACCTCGTCGCCGTCGCGGTCGTGAACGGTCAGCCCGTTCTCGCGAATGATGGGGTCGTACCGCCCTCGGGGGATCTCTCGACGACCTTCACGTTCTCCGTCCGCTATTTCGACGCGGAGAACGATGCGCCCGCGTTCGTCGAGCTCACGCTGGACGGCACCCCGTACGGGATGTCGGAGAACAGCCCCGTGGACACGGACTACGTCGACGGGAAGGACTACTTCGTGGTCCGTACGATCGGTCTCCGGGGTACGTTCGACTACACGTTCTCGGCGGGGGCGGCCACCGGCGACCTCCTGGTGACCTCCACGCCCTTGCGCCAAGTCTCCGTACTGAATCGCCCGCCGACGATCGTGAACCCGATCGCACTCGACGGCACTCACGTGGCCCTTCCGTACGCCCGGGATTTCAACGGGAGCGACCTGGACGGGGACATCCCCGTGTGGTCCGTCCTGACAAACGCTTCGTGGCTCTCGATCGGCCCGGCGAACGGGACGGTCTGGGGACAGGCCCCCGGAGCTCCCTCCTCCTTCTTCGTGACCGTGACCCTCGACGACGGGTACGGCGGGTCCGACGAGGTGAACTACACGGTGTCCGTCGGGAACCTCGCGCCGATAATCACGAACCCCATCGCGACCGACGGGGTCCACGCGGGTCGGCCCTACGCGCGTGACTTCGATGGGACGGACCCCGACGGCGACCCGCTGACGTGGTCCATCGTCACAAACGCCTCATGGCTATCGATCGGGGGGACGAACGGCACGGTGTGGGGATTGGCGTCCCTGAGCGTGGGGACGTTCTCCGTGGATGTCCAGGCTGACGACGGGTTTGGCGGCGCCGATTGGAGCAACTACATCCTCACGGTCGGGAACCTCGGGCCCGCGATCACGAACGCGATCCCCACGATCACCGCCTTCCGGCGAACCCCCGTCGCGTACTCGTACACCGCCTTGGATCCCGACGCCGACACGCTCACGTGGTCCCTCCGGACGAACGCGTCGTTCCTCGCCGCCGGTCCGTCGAACGGGACCCTGTACGGGCTCACCGCGAACGTGCCCGCGTCGTACTGGGCGGAGAC
>DATEUK010000166.1:0-5955 GCA_035283165.1 Thermoplasmata archaeon | reverse complement strand
CGGATCCGCTCCGGCACGTACGTCCTCGGCCCCGCGATCATCGGGAAGGGGTGCGAGATCGGGCCCAACGTCGTCGTGTATCCCAGCACGAGCATCGGGGACAACGCGAAGGTGCAGGCGTTCACCGTGATCGAGAACTCCGTCCTCATGGAGGACGCGGTCGTCGGGCCCCACTCCCACATCTCGAACTCCGTCCTCGGGTCGGGTGTCCGCGTCGCGTCGAACCTCATGGCGTCGAGCGGGCGCGCGGAGGCGCAGGTCGAGGGCGAATGGCACGTCGTCGACGCGCTGGGGGCCCTCATCGGGGAGGACACGGAGGTCCGGGACGGCGTCGTCGTCGAGCCCGGTAGCGTCGTCGGCGCCCGATGCCGGATCGGGGCTCTCAGCCGGGTCCGCGGGAACGTCCCGAATGGAACGACCGTGATGTAGATGTGCGGCATCGTGGGCTACGCGGGATACCGGAAGGCGCTTCCGATCCTGATCGACTGCCTCAAGCGCCTCGAGTACCGTGGCTACGACAGCGCGGGCGTGGCGGTCGTGCAGGACGGCGTCCGCATCGCGAAGGACAAAGGGTACATCGCGAACCTGGAGTCGACAATGCCGGACCTCGGCGGCGTGGTCGGCATCGGGCACACTCGATGGGCGACCCACGGACCCCCGAGTCGGGAGAACTCCCATCCGTTCTACGACTGCCGAGAGAGGATCGCGCTCGCCCACAACGGCATCGTGGAGAACTTCGTGGCGCTCCGCGACGAGCTGAAGGGCCGCGGCCACACGTTCCGCTCGCAGACGGACACGGAGACGCTCGTCCACCTCGTCGAAGAAGCGTACGACGGCAACCTGGAGAAGGCGGTGATCGCGACCCTCGGCCGCGTGACCGGGACGTACGCAATCTGCGTGGTCTGCGCCGACGAACCGGAGAAGGTCGTCGCGGCCCGGAACTTCAGCCCCCTCGTCGTCGGTCTCGGCGCGGACGAGAACTACGTCGCCTCCGACGTCCCGGCGCTCCTGAAGCACACGGACCGCGTCCTGTACGTCATGGACCGCGAGGTTGTCGTCCTCACGCCGAAGTCCGTGCGGATCCTCGACCTCGAGGGCCAGACCGTGGAACGGGAGCCGCAGCGCATCTCCTGGACGATCGAGGACGCGGAGCGGGGCGGGTTCGAACACTTCATGCTCAAGGAGATCCACGAGCAGCCCCAGGCGATCCACAGCACGCTCCTCGGCCGGATGACGGAGGTGGAGTCGAACGGCTTCTTCCGCAACGGGTTCACGAGCGTGAAGCTCGTCGCGTGCGGGACGTCGTACCACGCGGCGCTCGTGGGGAAGTACATCCTGGAGGAGGTCGCGCGCGTGCCCGCGACCGTGGAGCTCGCCTCCGAGTACCGGTACGGACCGTCCCCCGCGGAGCGGCCGCTCGTGATCCTGATCTCCCAGAGCGGGGAGACCGCGGACACGATGGGCGCCGCGCGCGAGGCGAAGCGCCGCGGCTGCAGGACCCTCGGGATCACGAACGTCGTCGGGTCCAGCCTCACCCGGGAGACGGAGCGGACGATGTACACGCGGGCGGGCCTCGAGATCGGCGTCGCCGCCACGAAGACGTTCACCGCCCAGCTCGTCGCCCTGTACCTCGTCGCGATCCGCATGGGGCTGGACCGGGGGATGCTCCCGCCGGAGGAAGCGAACCGGCTTCGGGACGAGCTCCGCGCGCTCCCCCGCCACGTGCAGACGGTGCTGAACCAAGCCGAGGAGATCGACGCCCTCGCGCGGACCTTCGCCGGGGCGAGAGATATGTTCTTCATCGGGCGGGGGACCGGATACCCCGTCGCGATGGAGGGAGGGCTGAAGATGAAGGAGATCTCATACATCCATGCGGAGGCCTACGCCGGCGGGGAGCTGAAGCATGGGCCGCTCGCCCTCCTGACCGCGGAGACGCCGGTCGTGGCGGTGGCCGTTCGGGATCGGACGTACGAGAAGATGATGGGGAACATCGGTGAGGTGAACGCCCGGGGTTCCCCGATCCTCGGCGTCGGCACGGAGGGGGACAAGGACCTCGCACGGTTCGTGGACCGCGTGTTGACGGTCCCGAAGGTGCCCGACATCCTCTATCCCGTCCCGGTCAGCGTCCTCTTCCAGCTCCTCGCGTACTCGGTCGCGCGCAAGCGTGGGTGCACAATCGACAAGCCGAGAAACCTCGCGAAGACGGTGACCGTCGAGTAGGCTGGCTCGTTGGGCGGTCCGTTGCGAATGCTTGGCCGGATGCTTTGATATAGACGGGACGCGCTGAGGTGACGGAGGCGGAGGCTCACGACCGGGCGGCGCCTGGCGGTCACGATTCTCATCATTGGACTTCTCTCTCTCACCGTCGTCCTGAGCTCGATCAAGACGAGTGAGGGCTTCCATAACTGGACGTTGGAGACGGTCGACATGAATCCCTCGGGCTTCACGAACCTTGGCACGTCCATCGTGACGGACTCGGTCGGGGTCCCCCACCTCGCGTACTCGCTCCGGGATTCCTATGACCTGAAGTATGGATTCCGGAGAGCCTCCGCATGGCATACGGAAGTCGTTGCGCCCCGCGGAGGGGGGCTGTACGTTTCCCTCAAGTTGGACAGCATCGAGCGGCCCCGCATCGCGTACATGGGACCCGGACCCGGTCTGTGGTACGCGTCGAGGGACGATGCGAGCTGGACGGCGGGGGTCGTCGATGCAGGGCCTGACTGCGGCGGCTACGCCTCTCTCGCGCTCGATTCTCAGGACCGACCCCGGATCGCCTACCTGTGCGGGAATCAACTCCGGCATGTCTTCTGGGACGGGACCCGATGGGTTGACGTCTCTCCCCGAGGGCCCACCGGAGCTCCCGTCCTCGCCGATTCCGTGTCCCTAGCCCTAGACCCCGGCGGCGGCCCCCATATGGCGTACTATGGAGTCGATTCCGGGCAGCTCATGCACGCCTACGGCGGCGCGCCGGGCTGGGCCCTCGAGGTCGTCGATGCGAACGTCAATCTCACGAGACGGGGGACCTCGATCGCAATCGACCGTTCCGGCACGCTCCACATCAGCTACGTCGACGAGGACGCGGGGCTTCTGAAGTACGCGGTCCGCGCCGGGATCGCCTGGACGATCGAAGTCGTCGACGCCGCCGTCGCGAAGTTTTGCCAGGGTCACTACGGGTCGGCTCTCGCGCTGGACAGCTCCGGGAGTCCCCGGATCGCGTACTTCATCTGCAGGAACGGCGAGCGGTCGCTCGGCTACGCCTGGAGGGACGGCACCTGGTCGTACGAGGTGGCGGACTCCCAGGGGCCCACCGGGGCCCAACCGTCGCTCGCGATCGACGCCTACGACTTCCCCCACATCGCCTACCTGAACCACGTGGCAGGCTACGTCAAGTATGCGTTCATCCCCCGACCGGACCGCGAACCGCCCCTCTCTCATGTCCTCCCCATGTCCCCATACTGGAACGCGCCAGCCATCGAAGCTGCGGTGGTCGACTTCAGCGACGTCGCGAACGTGACGCTCTGGTACCGGCACAGTACGGACAACGCCACTTGGGCCGCCTGGACCGTCCATGCCGTCGCGAACTCGCCGCCATGGGCCTGGATCTTTTCGCACCCGCGGGGGGAAGGGTTCTACGAGTTCTACAGCACCGCGGTGGACGTGTTCGGCAACGAAGAGCCCCCACCGGCGACCGCGGACGCGATCACAGGCTACGACGTCACGCCGCCGGTTTCGACCTCCGCGCCCGTCACGCCCTACTGGCACGAGACCCCGCCCATCGGGATCGATGCGACCGCGGACGACGAACTCAGCGGGGTCGCCGCCGTCGGCCTCCGATACACCCACGCGCCGGACAACGCATCGTGGAAGCCGTGGACGGATCTGGGGATCTTGGTCACCCCGCCCTGGTCGTGGACGTTCCCGTTCCCCGACGGGGAGGGCCACTACCGCTTCCACGCCGTCGCCTCCGATCTCGCCGGGAACTCGGAGGTCGGCAAGACTGCCCCGGAGACCATCGCGGGGTACAGGGTCACGCCGGACTATGCACCCTCGAACCCGAGCCCGGTAGGACCGTTCACGGTCGGCCTGTCGGCGTCCGTGACGCTCTCCCTAGAGGTCGCCAATCTGGGCGGCGACGCGAACGCGACGGGCGCGCTCGTGTTCGCGAACGGAACCGCTCCCGGTTCGCCCTTTGCGACGTTCCCGATTCCCGCGCTCCGCGCCGGAGACACCGCGGGGCCGTTCCCGGCGCCTTGGAGATCGCCGTCGACGCCCGGCACGTACGGAATCCTCGCCCGCGTCGATTCCCTCGACGCGATTCCGGAGACGGATGAGACGAACAACGAGCACCGTTGGACCGTGACCGTGGTCTCGGGCCCCGTGACGACCCTCCGACTCGGCGAGCCGAACGTCACGGGGGCGGTCCCATTCGTCACGTCCGCGACCCCGCTCGCCCTCTCCGTCCTCGATGCCGGGGGCACGGGGATCCGTTCCACGACGTACCGAGTCGACCGCGGAGGATGGACCCCGTACGCGGGACCCTTCGCGCTCGCGCTCGAGGGGGAGCACCTCGTCGAATGGTCTAGCGAGGACAACGCGGGGAACGTCGAGGCGGTCCGGTCCCAGGCGGTGCGAGTCGACGACACACCGCCCGAGACCGTGCTGGCGGTCGGATACCCGAGTTACCTCGAGGGAGGGGTGTTCGTCACGTCCACGACCCCCTTGATCTTGGCCGCAGAGGATGGGGGCGCGGCGACCGTTGGACTCGCCCGCACGGAGTACTCGGTCGACGCCTCGCCGTGGATCCCGTTCGGGCCCTCGTTCACGCTTGCCGGGGACGGCGCCCACGGAATCGAGTTCCGCTCCTTCGACCAGCTCGGGAATGTGGAGCCCGTGCGGCGCGTGGCCGTCGTCCTGGACGATACGCCGCCATCCCTTGCCCCCGCGGTCGGTGATCCCAATCATGCGGGAGGGTCGGTGTATGTCACGTCCGAAACAGCCATCTCCGTTGCGGCGGTCGACCAGGGCGCAATCCCCGTCGGGCTCGCCTCCCTCGAAGTCCGGATCAACGCGGGGGGGTTGATCGCGTTTTCAGGCCCGTTCTCCCTTCCGCCGCCGGACGGCCCCAAGAGGGTCGAGTACGCCGCGGCAGACCGACTCGGGAATCGCAACACGGCGATCTTGGACCTCGTTTTGGACGACACCCCGCCCCATACATCGCTGTCCCCCGCGGCAGGGCCGTACACGGCCGAGACAGTGTTCACCCTTTCCGCTTCGGACGAAGGCAGTGGCGTTCGGCGGACGGAGTATCGAGTCGATCGAGGGCCGTGGAGACCCTACGACGGCGGCTTCTCCCTGTCCATTGGGGATCACGTCATCCGGTACCGGTCCTCGGACAGCGTCAACAACACGGAATCGGACCGCGAGACGACCGTGGCGATTGATGGTCCGATGGCCGCTTGGGCAACGAACTGGAAACCGGTGGTCGCGGCCGTGTTCTCCGCCCTCTTGGCCGCGGTCGGTGCGTGGTCCGTGCGGCGTCGGGCGCAGATGTCGCCAGCAAGCCGGGCGACGAAGGGCCGTGTGTTCGCGATCACCGCGTTGCCCTTCGTCGTCGCGGAAGGCACGACGGGGTTCGCGTCCCTGCTCACGGGGGTGCTCGCGATCCCACCGCTCCTCGGTGCTGGGATGATCGTGGACATTGGAATCCTTGTCGCGGGCCTTGCCGTCATTCTCCGATCGGGCTCCTCCCGTCGGGTCCATGCTCCCGCGTGAGGAACCGCTCCGGCCTCCGTGCGGACCGGAAGCTTGAAGCTATTGCGAGTCAATCTCACGCACGGAAGTTGTGGTCGAGGTGGCGGCGTGTCCACCCCCGTGAACGAACTGGCCTGCCCCGGGTGCGGGGCCGCGTTGGCCCCATATGACCTGATGTGCTCGTCGTGCGGGACTCGGGTCAAG
>DATEUK010000165.1:0-18371 GCA_035283165.1 Thermoplasmata archaeon | reverse complement strand
CCCGTCGCGCGCTTCATGTACGTGAGCATGTCCCCGAACACGGCCTCATACGCGCTCGGCGCTCCCTGCGACACCCACGTGAGCCGCTCCAGCCCGTAGCCCGTGTCGACGACCTGCGTCTCCATCGGGATCCGGTTCCCGTTCGCATCCTTGAACTGCATGAAGACGAGGGTCGCGACCTCCGCGCCCCCGAGGATGACCTCGAAGCACGGGCCGGAGTTGCCGCCGCCCGCCCACTGGGACTCCTTGTACCGGAGGAGCTTCGGGTCCACGCCGAGCCGCTCGGTGAAGAACGCATGGCACAGTTCCACGGTTCGGTCCTTCCAGTAGATCGGCTTGTTCTTCCGGTTGAATGCGTGGTGGGCGAGCATCTCGAACAGAGTGAAGTGTTGCCCCGTCTTTCCCACGTTGTCGATGTCGTTGAACCGCACGCACGGTTGCGAGATCGCGAGGGGGTTCGCCGGGGGTTCCGCCACGCCGTCGATGACCCACGGTTGAAACGGGTACACGGACGCCTGCGTGAAGAACACGTCGTCCCGCCAGCGGGCAACGACCGGGTACCGCTTCACGCGCGTGTGATCGTTCGACTCGAAAAACGACAGGAACTCCTCCCGCATCGCGCGCGGCGGGAGCGCCCTCTTCATGGGCGAACGCCCGAGGAAGTCGTACTCCTGGCACGGGGTCTCGCCGCACGTGCGGTGGTCCCCCATCGTCCAGTACGGAGTCTTGCACGTGGGGCAGGTCTCGCGGTGGAAGCCCCCTGACCGGAACAGGGCGACCTCGTACTCGTTCTCCGGCATCAGCGGGCCCTCGAACGTGAGGCCTCGATATTAAGATAGCCACGTCGGAAGGGAAGGGCTACTCGAAGCCGAGCGGTCGACCGAGCTGCTCCCCGACCATTCGATCCACGATCGCGAGGAACTCGTTCTCGCGGCCCGGTGGGATCGTCGCGCCGGCGGCGACATGGTGCCCCCCGCCTTCCCCCCCGACCGCCTTGGCGGCCTCCCGCATCACCGCCGCCAGATCGAGCCCCTGGTGAACGAGCTCCCGGGTCCCGCGGGCGCTGACCTTGATCCCGTCGTCCGCGTTCGCGAAGGCGACGATCGGGAGCCCGCGACTCGCGCCGGGCGCGTTCATCGCCATGCTGGCAGCGATGCCCACGACGGTGTCGCGGATCCGGTCCTGCGCGTGGAAGTACTGGATCGCCGCCATCTGTTGGATGCCGATCTCGTCGATGAAGTCCAGGGACCGCACGATCGTCTCGCGGTGCCCCCGAAGGAGCGAGAACGCATCCTCGAGCGCCTCCGCCCGGTCCCCGCGGCACACGCGGTACCCGACCTCCGCCCGATCGTATCGCCCGCACGCGTTCATGAGCGTCCCAAACTCCTTCGCGTCTCGGAGCGGGCTCCCCGGCAATTCCCGGAGGAGCGTGTACTGCTCCCCGATGAGACGTTGCGTCTCCTTCCACCCGACGCCGCGGTCGAGCATGTGGCGCACGAGCTCCGAGACGACGAGGCGCTTCTGGCTCGGAGGGAATTCGTTCCAGGACAGCCACCGGCCCTCCTGTTTCGGCTCAAGCCCGAGCTCGAGGAGGAACGCCACGCACGCCTCCCCGTTCCCCGACAGCCGCGGAATCCACGGGTCGCTCGCATACTGGAGCATCTTGTGGACCGGCCGCGACTCCCGCCCGAACAGGCGGAGGTCCGTGGTCGCCTCGAGGACGCCCGCCTCGATGCCGTCCTGCAGGATCTGGCGGTTGAAGCCCGTGAGCCGGCGCCACTCCCGCTCCTGCATGTCCGCGACGGCGCCCACGACGGCGATCGCCGCCAGGTCCGTGTTCCGAGGGTCCATCGCCTTCGCGACGAGGTATGTCGTGCCCGCGCCGCTGGCAGCGTCGCTGCCCTCCCCGAGGAGGTGCGGGTTGAGCATGAGCACGCGGTCCTGCGCATCCGCGAACGCCGCCAGGTCCGCCCGCGCTTCCTTCGGGATCTCGCGCTCCACGGGCACATGGTGGTCCGTGATGATCACGGCCGGGAGCCCGTCCATCTTGTCGTACAGGCCCGCGCCGAAGTCGCAGAACCACGCGACGGGCGGGTTTTCGTCCTTGACCGCCCGGAGCGCCGCCTTGTCCAGCTTCTTGAGGAACGACACCTCGTGGTCGACACCCGCGCGGGCGAGGGCCTCCGAGGCGATCGCGGCGCCCGTGATCCCGTCGCTGTCGATGTGCGAGTAGACGTGCACGGAGGCCGCGGTCCTCAGGCGGTCCGCCATCCGCCGCGCGAGGTCCCACATCGCCGCCACGCAGACGGACGCGCGCTAATACGATTTCGGCTACCGATAGACGGAGCGACGGTGCCCGAACTTCATGAATCGGACTTCCCATTCCGTCTCAAGAACTTCGAAGAGCCCGCGATATGCGCCAACCCGGACGGCCTTCATTCGCGGGTGTCCCTTCACAACTCTGATGTCGCATTGCGGGCGCGGGAGGTACGGGTCGAGTTCGAGTTTCTCAAAGACCGCCCGAAAGCGGGCGATCACGTGGGGGGGTATAGCGAGCAGCTCCCGCTCAGCGCGCTTGTCTATGAGAACTCGGAACGGGGGCATGGTGCGGGTCACGTCTTCCGCATGATCACGCGCCAGTCGCGGCCCTTGAAGGTCCTGGACCTCTCGTAGAATTCCCGAATCACACGGTCCGCGACCACTTCGAGCGGGACCGACTTCATGAGTTCGCTCACGACCTCGTCAAACGTTGCTCCGGCCATCTTGTAGGTCCTCAACCGTTCCCAGGTTGCCTCTGATACCGGGACGTTCTTATATCGCATGCGTGTACTTGTAACAATTGCAACATTATAAAGCCTCTCCTGGAGGAACTCTCCGTCGGCAGGATTAAGTGCGACGGTCGCCTGAACACGGCCGGCAACCGCACCCATGGAGACGTCCACGAAGGAAATCCTCACGAAGTACCGGACGATCGGGGTCGTCGGATGCTCCAAGGATCCGGCCAAGGACGCGCACACGGTGCCTGCGTACATGCAAGCCCACGGGTACCGGGTCATCCCCGTGAACCCCACGGCCACGGAGATCCTGGGGGAGAGGGCGTATCCGAACCTGTCCGCGGTCTCCGAGCCGTACGATATCGTGAACATCTTCCGGCCCTCGGACCAGGTCGAGCCGATCGTGGACGAGGCGATCCGCGCGGGGAAGGCGACCGTGATCTGGATGCAGACCGGGATCGTGAACGAAGCGGCGGCCGCGAAGGCTCGGGCCGCGGGAATGGTCGTCGTGATGGACCGGTGCATGCGGACCGAGCACCGATTCCACATCGCGTGATTTCAGGGTTGAAAATCACCGGCGATATCGTGTCACGGTCTCTTTAAGACCCCGGTTTCCGATGCAACCCATGACCCGTCGCCCTCCGGGGGGAGACCTCGCTGTTTCGTTTCGAGCCGCCCGTGACGTCCCGCGTCAAGGTCAAGGTGTGCCTTGTGGGGGGCAGCGGCGTCGGCAAGACCTCGCTGATCCGCCGGTACGTCCTCGACATGTTCGACGACGCCTACATCCAGACGCTCGGGGCGAAGGTGACGAAGAAGACCATCATGCTCCCCGTCCACAACCCGGGTCCGCCTCTCGAGGTCGTGATGACGATCTGGGACGTGATGGGCAACGCGGGATTCCAGGAGCTGCTCAAGGAGGCGTACTTCTTCGGGGTGCAGGGCATCTTCGCTGTGTGCGACGCCACGGAGCGGGCTTCGCTCGAGGACCTCGACGGCTGGATTGACCGGGCGTGGGACATCGAGCCGGACGTTCCCGTGCACATCCTCGTGAACAAGGTCGACCTCGTGGAGGAGCTCGCTGCGGCTGCGGTGGACGAGGACCGGGTGCGGGCGTTCGGCGAGGCCTACGAGGCGCCGTACGCATTCACGAGCGCGAAGCGTGGGGACAACGTGACGCGGGCGTTCGAGGATCTCGCGCGGCGGATCGTGGATCCGAGGCGGCCTGTGCTCGTCGCGGAGACCTAGCCGCCGGATGGCCTGCTGCCGAGATCGGCCGCGTATCCGCCCTGAAATCAGCGGATGACCACGCCCCGCACTCCGTCCAAGTTTCGGATTCGCGGGAGGAGTCGCTCCGGCACGGGCTTCTCGGTGATCAACAAGGCCCGCGGATCCTCGACGATCTCGGGATCATCGACGACCACCTGACGCACGCTGATCCCGGCCTCCGCGATGATCCCGGAGGTGCCCGCCAGGATGCCGGGCTTTGACGCGTTTGTCGGGAGGATCTCGATCGCGCCCCAACCCATCATCGGCGCGACGTTCCCGAGGTGGCATACAGGCCATAGGCGCCCGAAGAAGTCCCGGAGGAGAGGCGTCTTCTCGATCGTCTGCAGGGTCGCGGTCACGACGCGGCGGTCCACCGCCACGGCACGCGCGAGCGCGCTGTCCGCGATCCGGATGTCCCCCGCGTACACATGCTTGCCCTTCATCCGCAACCCATGCGTCATCATGAGCTGCGCCACCCGCTCCTGCGCCGGATACCCCTTGAAGTGCGGCTTCAGCTTGGCCCACATCGCGTCGCCTCGGTGCGGAATCCTGCGGGAGAGCGATAAGGTTTCTGGCGGGGCGCCGCTCACGAGGAACGTTCCCCGCGCGACCCGGTCTCGCCATCGCCGGCCGAAGGTTCATTGCCCCCGGCTTGTTCGACCGAGGCGGGAGGAAGTTGGCGGCAGGTCGGAACGACCGAGGAGCGTCCAGGGTCCGCTGTGAGTGGGCGAACGGGGATCCGCTCATGGAGGCGTACCACGACACGGAATGGGGCACTCCCTTGCACGACGACCGCAGGCTCTTCGAGTACCTCGTGCTCGATGCGGCGCAGGCGGGCCTCTCGTGGCGGACCGTGCTCCGAAAGCGGGAGAACTACCGGAGGGCCTTCGACGGGTTCGACCCGCGGAAGGTCGCGCGATACGACGCGCGGAAGGTACGAGCCCTCCTCGCGGACCCGGGCATCATCCGGAATCGCCTCAAGATCGAGTCCTCCATCCGGAACGCGAAGGCGTTCCTCGAGGTCCAGCGTGCGGAGGGGAGCTTCGACGCGTACATCTGGCAATTCGTGGGGGGCGTGCCGAAAGTGAATCGATGGCGGGAGCTCCGCCAGCTTCCCGCTCGCACGAAGGAATCGGACGAGATGAGCCGCACCCTGAAGGCGCGAGGCTTCGGCTTCGTCGGCTCGACGATCTGCTACGCCTTCATGCAGGCCGCGGGAATGGTCAACGACCACGTGGTCCTGTGCTTCCGGTACGGTTCCGTGTGAGCCCACGGGGACATGTCACATCGCGCGAAACGTGCAATGGTCCGGGAGTCGCTCCAGCCTTCTCGTTATTAGCGCGACCCGTCATGACCGCTCGTGCTCGTCGGCGTCGACGTTGGCGGTACGTTCACGGACTTCGTGGCGGCAGACGGGGCGGACGTGCGGACGCACAAGCTCCCGTCGATGCCCGCGGACCCGGGCACACGCGTGATGGCCGGCCTCCGTGCGCTCGGCGGCACGGACATGGCCCACGGAACGACCGTCGCGACGAACGCGGTCCTCGAGGGCCGCGGCGCGAAGGTCGCGTTCGTGACGACCGACGGGTTCGAGGATCTCCTGGTGATTGGTCGCCAGAACCGGCCGAGCCTGTATGATTTCCGCGTCACGAGGCCGGAGCCGCTCGTCCCTGCGGACCGGAGGTACGGCGTGCGGGAGCGCGTGGCATCGGACGGATCGGTCCTGCGGCCCTTGGAGCAGGGTGCGCTCGGAGAGCTCGTCGCGCGAATCCGGGGGTCCGGCGCCGATTCCGTGGCGGTATGCCTCCTCTTCTCCTTCCTCCACCCGCAGCACGAGCGAGCGGTCCTCGACGCTCTGGCGGGGCTGCCCGTCTCGATTTCATCCGAGGTCCTGCCGGAGTTCCGTGAGTACGAGCGCGCTTCTGCGACCGCGCTCGACGCGTACGTCAAACCGCTTGTGGACCGATACCTCGCGGGGCTCGAGGACTCCCTCGGCAAGCCGTTCCTCGTGATGCGCTCCTCCGGCGGCGTTCTTCGATCCCCCGCCGCCCGGGCGCGACCGATCGAGATGCTACTCTCCGGGCCCGCGGGGGGCGTCGCCGCTGCCAAAGTCGTCGCGGACCTCCTCGGCGAGAAGAACCTCGTGACCCTCGACATGGGGGGCACGAGCGCGGACGTCTCCGTGATCGTCGACGGCGAGATCGCGTGGACGACGGAGGCCTTGATCGGCGGCCATCCGCTGGCGGTGCCGGTCGTGGACATCACGTCCGTGGGCGCGGGCGGCGGGAGCATCGCCTCGTTCGATTCCGGCGGCGCGTTGCGCGTCGGTCCCCGAAGCGCGGGCGCGGACCCGGGGCCGATGTGCTACGGGAAGGGCGGGACGGAGTTCACGGTCGCGGACGCAGACCTGCTCGGCGGCGCCTTGCCGCCAACCCTCCTCGGCGGTTCCATGGTCCTGGATCTCCACGCCGCCAAGCGCGGCGCGCGAGGCATCGCCGCCAAACTCGGACGGTCCGACAAGGCGGTCCTCGCGGTCCAGTCCGTCGTGCGCGCGAACATGGCGGCCGCGATCCGACTCGCGCTCTCGAAGCGAGGGCTCGACCCGCGGGACTTCGCGCTCATGGCCTTCGGCGGTGCCGGTCCCATGCACGCCGCGTACCTCGCGCAGGAGCTCGGGATCCGCCGCGTCCTCATCCCCTTCCTCCCGGGTGCGTTCTCCGCGTACGGGATCCTCACGAGCGACCTCCGGCTCGCATACGGTCGGACGCACGTGACGCCGCTCGCGGAGGCCGGGCCCGTCATCGACCGCGTCCTCGCGGAGATGGCCGACGCCGCCAAGGCGTCCTTCGCGTCGCAGGGGTTCGCAGACGCGCCCGTGCTCGAGCCGTCCGTGGACTTGCGGTACGCGGGTCAGAGCTACGAGGTGAACGTGCCCGTGCGAGGAGGCCTCGCGGACGCGTTCCACCGCCGCCACGAGGACCAGTACGGGTACGCCGCGCGGGACGAGCGGGTCGAGCTCGTGACGGTGCGCCTCACCGCCAGAATTCCGCGTCCCCATCCGATCCCGAGGTGGGTTCCGCAAGGGCTCGCCGTGAAGGGGTTCCGCAAGGTCCTGTCCCCAGACGGCCGCGAGCATGCGACGGTCTACGACCGGGGCGCGCTCCGCGAGGCGTTCGTGTCCTCCGGGCCGGCGATCGTCGAGGAGGAGCACGCGACGACCGTCGTCCCGCCGGGCTGCGACCTCCGAGTCCTGCCGCACGGCATCATGGCGGTGGAGGTGCCCGCGTGAACCCCGCGGATCTCGAGATCCTCCGCACCGCGTTCGCCTTCGTCCCCGAAGAGATGGGCCTCGCCCTCAAACGGACCGCGTACTCTCCGAACATCAAGGAGCGGATGGACGCCTCGTGCGCGGTGTTCGACACCCGCGGCCGCATGATCGCGCAGGCGGAGCACATCCCCGTGCACCTGGGCTCCATGCCGGTCACGATGGCCCACTTCCTCGACGCGTTCGGCGGCGATCTATGGGACGGGGACCAGCTGATCGCGAACGACCCGTACCGCGGCGGATCTCACCTCCCGGACATCACGCTCGCGAAGCCCGTGTTCCACGCCGGTCGCTTGATCGGGTTTGCGGTGAACCGCGCCCACCACGCGGACGTCGGCGGCGTCGCGCCTGGCTCGATGCCGGTGGGGAGACGTTCGCTGGAGCAGGAGGGCGTCGTCCTCGCGCCGGCGAAGTGGCTCCGGCGCGGGGAGGAGAGCGCGGACCTCCGCCGCCAAGTCGAAGAAGGCATGCGGAACCCGCGCGAACGCCTCGGCGACCTGCGCGCGCAGGTTGCTGCGAACGAGCTCGGAGCGCGACGGCTCCGGCAGCTGTACGACAAGTATGGCGAAACGCAGTATGGGGCGTTCGCGGACGAGATCCTCGCGTACAGCGAGCGGCGCGTCCGGGCCGCGTTGGCCTCCGCGCCGCGTGGGGAGTATCGCGCGGAAGATTTCCTCGATGACGACGGCGTGAGCGAATTCCCCCTCCGGATCCGATGCGCGATCACGATCGGCAAGGACGTCCACGTCGATTTCGCGGGGACCGACGGGATGTCTCCGGGGAACGTGAACGCCCCGTTGGCGGTGACGCTGTCCGCGGCATACTACGTCCTCCGATGCCTCACGGACCCGGACGCGCCGCCGAACGCGGGTTGCTACGCGCCGATCCACGTGACCGCTCCCGAGGGGTGCCTCGTGAACGCGCGCGCGCCCGCGGCCGTGGCAGCGGGGAATGTTGAAACGTCCCAGCGGATCGTCGACGCGCTGTTCCTCGCCCTCGCGCGCGCCTTCCCGGACCGCGTCCCCGCGCAGTCCCAGGGGACGATGAACAACCTCCTGATCGGATCGCGGGACTTCGCGTACTACGAGACGATCGCGGGCGGCGAGGGGGCGCTCCCCTACCGATACGGCATGTCCGGCGTCCACACGCACATGACGAACACGCGGAACACGCCGGTCGAGGCGCTCGAGCTCGCGTACCCGATCCGCGTCGAGGAGTACCGCCTGATCCCGGGCTCCGGGGGTGTCGGTCGCTTCCGTGGCGGGGACGGCGTGCGCCGCGCGATCCGGTTCCTGGGAGACGAGGGGACGCTCACGATCGTGTCGGACCGGCGTCGCTTCCCACCGAAGGGCCTCGCGGGGGGCGGGGATGGCCGACCGGGTCGCAACGTGCTCATGCGGGACGGCGCGGAGATCCCGCTGCCGTCGAAGATGACGCAGGAGATCCGGCGCGGCGATCTCGTGGTCGTGGAGACGCCCGGCGGCGGCGGGTGGGGCGAGTAGCCGTCCGCGGGCACGACATCCTCGGTTCGAGCGAGCTCCCATCCGCGCCACGTCTCTTGGCGGAGTCTACTTCGCGAAGAGCACGTGGGGGAGCCCGCGGAACGCCCCATCCCCCGTGAGGAACCGGACGGACAGGCGTGTCGCGAGCACATAGCCCAGGGCGTCAACGTACGAAAGGAGCCGGCGACGCCTGCGCTGTTCCTCCCGGAACCGAGCGGCTTGGAACAGGTCCTCGTCCGTCGGATCCTCGCAGGCCCCCAGGAACCGCTGAAAATGCCGCCGTGCCGCGGCCTCCCCGTGCTCCCGGAGATCGACCACGAGCAGTTCCGCCAGGTTCCAGCGCGAGGTCACGAAACCCTTGGCCGAGTACCGGACAAAGTCCTTTCTCGAGAGGAGCTCGATCAAGGCGTATGTGTCGAAGTAGTAGCGCAACGGTCACGTCCTCGAGATTCGGCGGAGCTCGTCCTTGTAGGCTTGTGCGTCCCTCCGCCACGTGACGGTCCCGGCGAGGTCCGAAAAGTCGTCCGGTCCGGCCAAGGCCTCCACCGAGACCTCCACCTGCTGTCCCGCCTTCAGGCCCTTCCGGAGAACCTCCTCGCGGGGGATGACGACTCCGAGGGACCGCCCCCACCTCCGCAGCCTGGACGTCGCCATGGTTGGTTATTCCCCTGGTTATACTTAAGTCCGTCGGCTGCATGTAGCATGATTCCGGCGGGATCCATGCGTACACGCAGTGCGCGGTCTCATCCTGTCGGACGCGTCTGCGCGGCCCCGTGGAGGGTGTCACGCTCCTCTTCGTGGTCCTCGCGTTCGCCGTCCTCGGTTCTGTCATCGGCCTCGCGACGGGACTCCTGCCGGGCGTGCACGTGAACAACGTCGCGCTCGTCATCATCGCGGCCTCCCCCGCGCTCCTCGGGCCGTTGGCGGCGATCACGGACGACGCGGTCCTCCTGCTCGGGGCGTTCCTCGCGGCCGCGAGCGTCGCGCACGGGATGGCGGCGCTCCTGCCCGCCGTCTTCCTCGGGGCCCCGGACTCCGACACGGCCCTGAGCGTGCTCCCCGGGCACCGCCTCCTCGCGCGGGGCCGCGGGCACGAGGCGGTCCTGCTCGGCGCGCGGGGCGCGTTCCTCGGCTCCCTCCTCGCGCTCCTCCTCGTGCTCCCGTTCCGCCTCCTGCTCGGCGAACCCGTGGCCGCGTACGCGAAGCTCCGGCCCCTGATGCCGCTCCTGCTCCTCCTCCTGATCGCCCTGCTCCTCGCGACGGAAGGTCGGAGGCGGGACGGCACGGGCGCCGGCGGGAAGCGCGCGTGGGCGCTGGCCCTGCTCCTCGCGTCCGGCGTCCTCGGATGGACCGTCTTGCGGCCCGGGTTCCTTCCACGAGGTGGTGCTCCGCTCTCCATCGGAGCCGAGTCCCTCGTCCTCTTCCCCCTGTTCGTCGGCCTCTTTGGGCTCCCGACCCTCCTCATGAGCATGCGGACCCGGGGGCGCCTGCCCCCACAGGAGATCGGACCACCGGACCCGCTCCCGGCCTGGCGGCGGACCCGCGGCCTGCTCTCCGGCACCTTCGCGGGTGCCTCCGTCTCGTGGATCCCGGGACTCGGCGGGACGAACGCCACGGTCGTGGCCCAGCTCCTCGCGGGCGGGGAGCCAAAGGAGGACACGGACGCGGACCGGGAGTTCCTGTTCGCGGCGGGCGCTGCGGGCGCCGCCACGACGACGTTCACCCTCGTCGCCCTGTTCGTGATCCTCCGCGCCCGGAGCGGGGTCGCCGCCGCCCTGGACGGCCTCGCAGACGGCGTTCCCCCGTGGTCCCCCGCCGGGTACGTGCCGCCCCTCCTTGCAGCGGTCCTTCTCGCGCTCCTCGTCTCTGCGGCGGTCTCGTACGCCGCCACGGTGCGCCTGGCCCGGCCCTTTGCGGTGCTTGCGGGTCGGGTCCGGTACGGCCGCCTCGCCCGCGGGATCGCCGGCGCGCTGACCGTGGCGGTGTTCCTCCTGTCGGGACCGCCCGGTCTCCTCGTCCTCGGGACGGCGGCCGCCCTCGGGCTCGTGCCGCCCCTTGTCGGCGTCCGGCGCGTCCACCTGATGGGATGCCTCGTGATCCCGCTCCTGGTCTCGACCTGGTGATCGCATGTCCGCGAACCGCGCGCGTCGCGTGGAGCCGGGGGGCATGCGGAACCCTATGACCGGCGCCTTGGCGGCGATGGCCCTGCACGCAGGGATGTCCGTCGTCCTCGGCTGGCCCTGCCCGTCGGTCGCTACGTTCTTAGGCGGGGTGTTCGCGGTGGTCGCCGTGCTCACCGAACCGAACGCGCCGCCGAAGGTCGCGAGCGGGATGGCGGCCCTGGCCGTCCTCATGCCCTCCGTGTTCCCCCCGCCACTGCTCGCGGCGTCCATTTCCGCGACGGTCGTGACCCTCGTTCCGGCGGGACGTGGGCTTCTCGCGAACGCCGCCATTGCCCTACCCGCGCTGACGTTCCTCAGCCTCGCCCTCGCGATCTGAGGGGACGGGACGCCTTCCTCTCTCTCAAGGGATCAAGGGTCCGGCGTCCCAGAATGCGGACTTCTCCGATATGCGGCGATAGCCATGATGACGGCAACCAATGCCAGCCAGAAGCCGAACGAAAGGTAAGCAGACGCGGTGTAACCACCATCGAAGGGTCCTGAATAGAACAAGGAAACTCTGAGGAATACACCCGAGATGAAGACCTGCAGACCTATTGCAAAAGTGACGAGCGAGAGCGCAGCCAGTATCCCTCCCCATAACAAGGCACTCCTCGCCCCCACTTTCACGCTACCGACTAGACTCGAAATCCCACTCACCACAACGAGACCAAGGGCGAGCCAGATCGCGAAGATTGCGGAGTTGGCGGGAAGAGATGGGGATGGTCCGATCAGGAAAAACGACGTAGTCCCCGCACCATACCCTCCTTCCACCGTAAGCGTCCACCATGGCAAGATCAAGCTGACAAACATCAAGATCGCAGAGACAATGCCGAGGATGTTCACTCCCCTTGCTTTCACGGTATCTTCGGCGGCTGCTTGCGGGGGCTCCTCCCGCTCCCCCGGTCCCTCGGCCTCCGAGGTGAAGCGTTCCTCTTCCGGGGAAGCGCTCGGTGCGGTTACGATGAGCGCAGCGGCGCGCGTGATTCCGAATCACCGTCTTGGACATAAGCTCATTCTATTTACGGCGCAGTCTCGCGCGGGGAATGGAGAAGGCAGGGCGCCAGATCCTCCTACCATGAATATCGTGCGCCGCTGGGGGTCGAACCAGTGAATGAAGCCGCGATGCAAGACGAGAAGAGGGCCCTCTCATCCAGTCCGGTGGTCCGGGCACACGAGCAGTTTCCCGTCGCGGAAGAGCTCCTTGGAGTACACGCCGCACACGTCGCAATGTCCCTCGACGGGCCCCGGGCCCTCTTCGTACATCCCCGTGCGCGCCCATTCGCGCGTGAGCTCGACGAGGTGCGGGAGGAGGCGGAGGATGTCGTTCTCCGTGACGACGCCGACCAGCTTCCCCTTCTGGACGACGGGCAGGCGGCGGATCCGCCCCGCGCTCATCTTCCGGGCGGCCTCCTCCACGTCGTCGTCGGGCCCGATCACCGTGACGGGGGCGCTCATGATCTCGCCAATCGTCATCGACGATGGCGCCCGGTCGTCCGCGCACGCCTTCGTGACGATGTCTCGCTCCGTGAGGATCCCGACGGGCATGTGCCGGTCGACCACGATGACGCTCCCCACGCCCCGATCCCGCATGATCGCGGACGCCCGGTCGAGCGTCATCTCCGGCGGCGCGGTGATCGGTTCCTGCGTCATGATCTCCATCACGGGCACGCGCGGCGACTTCACGCGGTCCGTATCGAAGCCCGCGCTTAATAAGTTCCGTACGGGTTCCCGCCGGGTTCCCGCGCTGCGATTCAACGGCCAACCTTTATGCGAACCGTTCGCATCCTGCGCCCGATGTACTCGGATGCGGAGGGCGAGCTCGCCGTGCGCATGGCCCGCGAGACGATCGAGTCCCGCGTGCGCCGCCAGGCCGTCCCCGCGTTCTCCGTGCCCGCCTCGTTCGAGCGGGAGTCTGGCGCGTTCGTCACAGTGAACACGTATCCTGCGGAGGAGCTGCGGGGTTGCATCGGCTACCCGTCCCCCTTCTTCTCCCTCGTGAAGGCGATCATGAAGGCCGCGGAGGGCGCGACGGAGGACCCGCGGTTCCCGCCGCTCTCGGAGGCGGAGCTCGACGCGGTCGTCGTGGAGGTCAGCATCCTCACGCCGCCGGAGCTGATCGTGGTCCGGAAGCCCAAGCTCCTCCCCTCCCAGGTCCGTGTCGGGGTCGACGGGCTTCAGGCGGCCCAGGGCGTCGCCCGCGGCCTGCTCCTCCCGCAGGTCGCCGTGGATTGGGGCTGGGATCCGGAGGAATTCCTCTCGCAGACGTGCGTGAAGGCGGGGCTCCTTCCCGACGCGTGGCTGGACACGGAGACGCGGATTTACCGGTTCCAGTCCGAGGTGTGGGCCGAGGTCGAGCCCCGGGGACCGATCGTGCGGAGGGTGCTCGACGCCCATGCTCGTGCTTGAGGGGCGTGTGTTCTTCCGCGGAGTCTTGGAACCGCTCTCGATCGGCGTCGAGTCGGGTCGGATCGTGCGGATCGCGAAGACCCTCGTGGGGGACGAACGGCGAGACTATGGGGACCGCTTGATCCTCCCTGGCGGCGTGGACCTCCACGTCCACTTCCGCGAGCCGGGCATGACGGAGGCGGAGGACTTCTCCACGGGGACGATGGCGGCGGCGATTGGCGGCGTGACCGCGGTGTTCGACATGCCGAACACGAAGCCGCCCGTCACGAGCCGGGCCGCGTTCGAGGACAAGGTGCGCGCGGTCCGTCGGAAGGCGAACGTGGACTTCGGGCTGTACGGCGCCCTTCGATCCGCGCGGGATGCGAAGAGGTGGGCATCCCTGGGTGCTCCGGGGAAGATGTACACCGCGCACAGTGCGGGAGACCTCGAGGTCACGGACGACGCGACGCAGCGAGCGATCGTGGAGTCGCTCGCCGTCACAGGACTAAGGGCGACGGTCCACGCGGAGGACGCATCGATGATCGCGGCCCAAGCGGGGACCTCCCTGGAGGAGCACAACGCGGCCCGACCACCCGAGGCGGAGTCGTCCGCGATCCGCAAGCTCTCGGACGCCGCCAAGACCCTCGAACGACCCGTCCGCATCCACATCGCACACGTCACCTCCCGCGCGGCCCTGGACGCGCTTTCGGGGACATCGTTCACGACGGAGGCGACGCCGCACCACCTGCTCCTCGACGCGAACCGGCGCCTCAAGACGCTTGGGAAGGTGAACCCGCCGCTGCGCCCGCCGGAGGATCGCGAGGCCCTCTGGCGTGCCCTCGTCGAGGGGCGAATCGATGCCGTCGCGAGCGACCATGCCCCGCGCACGGAGACCGAGAAGGACGTGCCGTTTGAAGAGGCGCCGCCCGGTCTCCCGGGGGTGGAGACGGCTCTTCCTCTCCTCCTGCGGAAGGCGAAGGCAGGCGACCTCGACATCGCCCGCTTCGTGGATGTCGCCGCCCGACGGCCGGCGGAGATCCTCGGACTGGACCTCGGCGTCCTCGAACCGGGGAGGCCCGCGAGCCTCATCGTCGTGGACCCACGCGACGTCCGGCCCATTCGCGCGCGAGATCTTCACAGCAAGTGTGGGTGGACGCCGTTCGAGGGGATGGAGGCCGTCTTCCCGGTCGCGACGTACGTCCGTGGGGAGCTCGTTGCGGAGGAGCGCGCGCTGGCGGCGGAGCGGCTCGGTGTCCACCTCGGGGTAGGGAGTGATGCGTAGGTCCCTGGGCCACGCGGCTGTGCATGCCCCGGGTCGCCACTTCCTGAGGTGGTGACCCGGAACCGATCCTGGATCCCGGATCATTCCGTCAGTAGCCGATCGCGTTGGGCGACTTCGTCCCGGACCGCGTCGGTTGTTGGGGTGTCCCGTGGCGGGTGCACGACCTGAGCACGGTTCTCGAAACGTTGATAGTGACACCGCCAATCGGCGGGCGTGTCCCTCCTCGGGGCGCTCACGGACTTCATGGCGTCCGGCGTCCAGACCCTCGGGTACCCGGGCATCTTCCTCTTCATGTTCATCGAGGGCGTGATCACGCCGATCCCGAGCATGGTCGTTCTCCCCTTCGCGGGGGCGCTCGCGTTCGAGGGCCGGATGAGCGTGCCCGTGATCGTGCTCGTCGCGAGCGTGGCGGCGATGCTCGGCTCCGGCGGCGCGTACTACCTGGGCCTACGCCTCGGCCGTCCGTTCGTGTTGAAATGGGGGAGGTACCTCTTCCTCGACGCGTCGGACCTCGATCGCGCGGAATCGTGGTTCCGGAGATACGGGACGGCGGGCGTGTTCCTCGCGAGTTCCGTGCCGGGCGCTCGCTCGATCGTGGCCTACCCGGCGGGCGCGGGGCGGATGCCGGTTGTTCCATTCCTGGCGGCTACGTTCGGCGGCGCGGTCATCTGGAACAGCGTGCTCACGGTCGCGGGATACTACCTCTATTCGGGCTGGCGCGAGTTCGTGGATACGTTCGAACTCGTCGACCTCGTCGCGATCGTGACGATCCTCGTGGGCATCGGGATCTGGATCGGGTACAACAAGCGCCGGAAGGCGGCGCTACGGCACCGGGAGGTCCGCGAAGGCGTCGCGTGAGGGAGAGTTCGATTCGTGCACGCACCTGCGACCGGTTTGTCTCGCTAGTCCCGCCGGAACTCGTTCACTTTCCCTAAAGTCCGAACAGTTCCAGGCACGTTCGCCGGGGCGACGGGCGGCAGGCCGATGATCGGGAACATCAACCCGCACTTCGTCGGGCAGACGGTTCTCATGCCCGTCTTGCGTCGCGAGCGTGAACCCCCACGGACAGACTGTTCCGCCGGCCGGAAGCATGACGCTGCCGGACCCGAAGGCCGGCATCTCGTCGAGCGTCGAACCTCACACCGCCAACACGGTCGGGAGCCGGCGGAGCCGCTTCGTCATGGGATCGACGGCGAGGCGGAGTCCCTCGAGCGCGTGGACGCCCAGCACCTGGGCATCCGTGGGCCGAGCGAAGACGACGATCGTGGTCGCCTCTTCTCGGCCGTAGGCCACCACGGCCTCGCCCAACCGCCGTTCCGCCCTTCTGCCTTCGATCGTCTCGAACTTCCACCTGCGACGCGGGACCACCCCGAGCTTGCGGAGAAGGCGTGCGTCAAGCCACGTGTACGTCGAGCCGGTGTCGACGAGGAGATCGAGCGCCTCGGCCTTCTTCCGTCCTGGGGCGCGGAAACCGAATCGTGCGATCGGGTGTCCCATCGTCTCGGCGGCGCTCATGTTCCCCTTACCGAATAGCCCCGCTCAGTACATGTACGCTGCGCATGTCCCGGGTCACCGAGCCGGGCTGGCCCGAAGTTCGTCCGCACAGTTGCGTCCCCCTGGCCGTCCGAAGTTCATTCCGCGACCGCGTAGTAGTACTCGCCCGCGGACTTCTGCTCGCGGTCCAAGCGTGAGTCCTCCTTGTTGATTCGCGGCCGGTTTGTCTCGTTGTCCCGCCGGAAGGTGACGCCCACATCCTGAAGGAATTCGTTCATCCCCCTGCGCATGTCGAACGGACCGCGACCGACGCCCCGCAGCCCGGCTTCGCCGCCGAAGACCATGATCGAGTCGCTCACGAGGTCGATGAAGTACACGTCGTGGTCCACGATGAGTCCGGTCTTCCCCTCCTTCTCCATGACGCGCCGGATCGTCTTCGCGGTCTCCATCCGCTGATTCGAGTCCAGATACGCGGACGGCTCGTCGATCAGGTAAATGTCCGCGTCGCGCGCGAGGCAGAGGGCAACGGCCACGCGCTGGAGCTCACCGCCCGAGAGGGATGTGACGTCCCGCTCCATGATCCCCTTGATCCGCAACGGCTCCGCGATCTCCGCATCGAAGTACCCGGAGTCCGCCTTCTTCCCGATGGCCTCCACGAGCAGCGAACGGACCGTTCCTTCGTACGCGCTTTCCAGGTACTGCGGCTTGTACGACACCGCCCACTTCCCCTCGACCGTCCCGCGCGTGGGCTTCTCCACGCCCGCGAGCATCTTCACGAACGTGGTCTTCCCGGTCGCGTTCGGCCCGACGACCCCCACGACCTCACCCTTCCGCAGCCGCCCGCCGTCGACCTGGAGGGAGAATCCATCATACGCCTTCGTGAGGTCCGCGAACCGGAGCAGCTCCGTCGCCTTCCACTCGCCTCGCGGCGGCCGGACCTCGAACGTGATGTCCCGGTCCCGGAATCGGATGTTCTCCTCCTTGAGATATCCATGCAGGTACACATTGATCGCCGTCCGGACGGGATGCGGTTGCGCCACGACGCCGTACGCGCCCTCGGAGCCGTAGAGGAGGAAGACGTGGTCGGCGAGGAAGTCCAGCACCGCCAGGTCGTGCTCCACGACGACGACGCGCTTCCGCGCCGCCAACTCGCGGATCGTCCGCGCGACGCGGAGCCGCTCGTGGATGTCCAGGTACGACGAGGGCTCGTCGAAGAAGTACACCTCCGCGTCTTTGAGCATCGTCGCGGCGATCGCAACCTTCTGCAGCTCCCCGCCGGAGAGCGTCGCCACCTCGTGGTCCAAGAACGACTCCATGTTCAGGGCCTGTGCGACCTCCTTCGTGCGCCCGCCCTCGTCCACTTTCTTGAGGAGGACGCGGACCTTACCCTTGTACAGCTTCGAGATCTTGTCCACGTACTGCGGCTTCATTGCGGTGCGGATCGTCTTCTCCGCGATGCCCTGCAGGTAGTCGTGCAGCTCCGTGCCCTTGTACGCCGCGAGGACGTCGTCCCAATAGGGGAGCTTGCGGCGGTAGTGGCCCAGGTTCGGCGCGAACTCGCCCGAGAGAATCGAAAGCGCCGTCGTCTTGCCGA
Source organism: Thermoplasmata archaeon (assembly GCA_035283165.1). GTDB lineage: Archaea > Thermoplasmatota > Thermoplasmata > RBG-16-68-12 > EA-27 > EA-27. The sequence goes on along the minus strand of DATEUK010000165.1, from coordinate 587 downwards.
TCCCGTTCGGCCCGAGGATGCCCGTGATGCCGTCGCGTCGGGGGACAGGCAAGCGGAACAGACGGAACTCGTTTCGGCCGTACTGGTGGATCAGGTCCTCTTTGAGGGGCTCGGGCAGGCCGATGATCCGGATCGCGTCGAAGGGGCACTTCTTGATACATATTCCGCAGGAGATGCACGTCTCCTCGCTGATCGCGGCCTTCCCCGTCTCCGGGTCGATCCAAATGACCTCGGTCCCCGTGCGCTGTGGCGGGCAAAATGCCATGCACTCGTGGTTGCAGCGGTTCGGCTGGCAACGGTCCTTGAAGACGACTGCGATGCGCATGGACGCGTTCCGATGCGTGGCGCGACTATTAAGGTGTGCGGCATTGCCATCGGATGAAACCGCGGGTTCGCTCTAGAAGCTCTTACTCATTGGGCGGTCCCGGCGACCCAGACCTCCGCTCGACGCCAAGGTTTATCGCGCGCCCTCTCCTTGGCGGCGTCGATGGTCCCCGGCGGCCGCATGAACCCGAAGCAGATGAAGCAGATGATGAAGCGTCTCGGGATCGAGCAGGAGGAGATCGCGGGCGTCGAGGAAGTCGTCA
>DATEUK010000164.1:0-8805 GCA_035283165.1 Thermoplasmata archaeon | reverse complement strand
GTCGAACGGGCACCTCGGAGTCTGGAGCTCCGCCGGCTACCGTTGCCGACACCGCCCCGGAGGGCCGCGGGCGCGAGTCGAACGCGCGTCGCGAGGGCCACAACCTCGAGTCCTGACCGTTGAACGACCGCGGCCATGATGCGCCGAGGAAGCCGGGGATCCGCAAGCCGCTGGGGAGATTCGAACTCCCAGAGGGCCGTTTACAGGACGGCTACCAGGTCCGGTTCTGGCGTCAGCGGCAACGCCGCCAATTCGTGCAAAACGCGGAGAGCCCCGGCTACCTCAGCATCTGGTCGTACGCCACGTATGTTGGCGCCGATCTCGTCGCGCTGTGTCGGGTAGCGTCGGACTCACCTGCAGATGTTGAGGAGGAGGGGTGTAATGAAACTTCCGACACGGATGCGCAGGCGCCCGGAATCGCACCGGGTCCTCCCGATCAACGGCCGGGGGCTCGACTTTCGAGCTACGCCTGCGTGGAGCCGCCCCGACTCAAACGGGGATCGGGCGATCTTCGGTCGCCGGCTCTCTCAATTGAGCTACGGCTCCTCATTGGACGCGGCAGGATTCGAACCTGCGATCGGGCGGTTCGCCCGCGGGATTAAGAGCCCCGTGCCGTGGACCGCTAGGCTACGCGTCCTTGGTGAGCCGGGTCGGATTCGAACCGACGCAGGTCTGGTTAAAGGCCAGAGGCCCGACCGTGCTAGGCGACCGGCTCAAGTGGGCCCCACCCGATTTGAACGGGCACCTCGAACTTCCAAGGATCGAGTGCTTGCCAAGTTACACCAAGGGCCCGGAGGCGTTTCGCCGGGTTCGCGGCTCCGCTGGGCCAGCGGTCCCACCGCCAAACGGGCGGCGGCGCTACCACTGGTGGCCGCGCACGGCGGCCCGGATGCCGTCGAGGAGCCAGCGCACGCGGCGCCGGATCCCCACCGTCCGTCTCGTCCGGAATCGAATCACCTCCGTTTTCTTTGGGTCCTGATCGGGGCAGAGCGAATCGAACGCCCACCGCGAGTTCTACAGACTCGCATGCTGCCCTTGCACCATGCCCCGTTTCCCGAGACCGCAGAACACGGAGAGCATCCGCTCTCAATACGCTGGGAAGCCCGCCACGGGCCGATTCGGTTTCTTCTGTGTCGTGGCGACGCGGGTCATGTGGACGCTGCACAGGAGACCGGACATATATCAACGTGTCGCACCCGCTACGTCGCACCCGATACCCGCTACGCAACGTTCAAGGCGCCGGTCGCCCCTTCCCCTCGTGGGAGGGGGACATGGTTTCCTATGCGGACATCGCCGTGAAGGCATCAGTGGAGAACGTGCAGAACCTCGTCCAGCACGCATTCGTGGCGAACGGGTTCGGGGTCTCGTGGGAGAACGCGACGAAGGGGAAGGCGGAAAAGGGGAGCAAGGGTGCGAACCTGATGCTCGGGGCGCTCTCGCAGTACTACGGGATCGACTTCGAGATCTTCCCGCAAGGGGAGGTGGCTACGCTCCGGCTCCACAAGGCGAACACGGGCTGGGCGGGCGGCTACCTAGGCGCACGGAAGGTGGAGAAGCAGTTCGATCAGTTGTCGGACACGCTCTCCTCGTGGTTCCAGCAGCAAGGCGTTCTCCGGCAGGTGAGGAAGCAGTAGCCTCGCGTTCAGCCCCACGGCGGCGTCGGTGGGCGGTAGGGCGGGGGAAGGCCCATGGTCGGCGCCGGCCTCTTCGCGCGAGCGCCGCCGGCGGCGGTGACGACGCCCCCGATGAGTCCGACGATGCCGCCGAAAACGACGATGGAGAAAATGAGGCCGATCACGCCGCTGACGATGAGGGGAATTGATATCGTGCTACTCCCGCGGAATGCGAAGAGGGACCCCGCTGCGGCGACGACACCGAACACGATCTGTGCGCCTACGCCGAGTACAATCAGGGTCATGTAACCGGTCACGTTCAGCGCATTCCACAGTTCGTCCCATGTGATGCTGGTCCCTGCCTGGGACTCGACGAGAGCCTTGAACAGCACGAGCGCGATCGGGACTGTAAGGAAATGGATGAGCGCTCCGACCGCCAGCATAGACCCGGCGGCGCGCCCCCGCGCATCCTGCTGAGCGCGGCCGTACGACGCCATCTGCTCCCAGGAGGGCGGAGGTCCGCGAAGTGGCGGGGTTGGCGGAGTGATGGCTGCCAAGACCTCCCCTGGCGGCACATGGATACGCGATTCTTAATCCCTTCGCCGACCGTAGGTTCTTAGTGCCGTTGTTCCGTCCCGTCGCGGTGGACCTTCGGGGGAGAGCCGCCATCGTCACGGGGGGAGCCCGTGGAATCGGCCGCGCCATATGCATCGAACTCGCGCGCGCGGGCGCAGGCATTTGCGTGAACTTCCTCGGCAGCGAAGCCGCCGCGAACCGCCTCGTCCGCGAGCTTGTCGGTCTGAAATCCGATGCATTCGCCCTCCGCGCGGATGTGACGAAAGCGCGGGACGCGAAGCGACTCGTCGACGCCGCCGCCAAACGGCACGGTCACCTCGACATCCTCGTGAACAACGTCGGAGACTATCTCGTCAAGCCGATCATGGAGATGTCCGACGTGGAGTGGCGCCACATCCTCGAGTCAAACCTGACCTCCATGTTCCTTTGCTCGAAGGCGGCGATTCCCCACATGCGGAAGCGGAGGTGGGGGCGCGTGGTGAACGTCGCATGTGCGGGCGCGTATCGGGCACACGGCACCGCGGAGATGTCCGCGTACTACGCCGCCAAGGCCGGCGTGGTCGCGTTCACGAAGGCGCTCGCGCGGGAGGAAGGTCCCTACAACATCACCGCCAACGCCGTCGCGCCGGGGATCATCGACGACTACGATCTGACCGTCGAGGGCGCATGGAAGAAGCCGCGGAAGGAGTTCTCGATCCCGCGCGGGAACACCGCCGCCGACGTCGCGCACGCCGTCGTCTACCTCTGCTCCGAGGAGGCGGGCTTCGTCACGGGGAACGTGTTGAACGTCACCGGCGGCTGGTTGCTGTGAGTCCTCTCCGTGATTCCGGCCAGAAAAGGCTCAAGGACGGACTGCGATTGCCCGGCGCATCGTGAAGGCGTCGAACGTGCAGTCCTCCGGCCCCCTTCCCCCCAAGTCGGTGCCTACGCGCCCCGTCCTCGTGTATCATCCCGATTACGGGAAGTACAATTTCTCGCAGGATCACGCGCTGCGCGCCGTGCGCGTCCGGCTCGCCCGGGACCTCATCGATGCCCTAGGGCTCCTGAAGTCGGGAGAGGAGCGCGCGCCGCAACCGGCGACGGAGGACGACGTGTTGGCGGTGCACGATCCGAAGTACGTGAACGTCGTCAAGCGGCTGAGCGCGAACCCGCAGGTGGCGGAACCGGACTTCGGCCTCGAGCCCGGGGACAACCCGCCGTTCGCGGGCATGTACGAGGCCGCCCTCCTGCAGGTCGGCGGCACGATCCTCGCGTGCGACCTTGTCGCGCGCGGCGAGACGACCCGGGCGTACAATCTTGGCGGCGGCTTCCACCACGCGATGCCCGCCCGCGCCGCAGGATTCTGCATCTTCAATGACGTGGCGGTGGGCATCCACCGTCTCCTGGACGCGGGCCTTCGGCGCGTCCTGTACGTGGACATCGACGCGCACCACGGGGACGGCGTGGAGGCCGTGTTCCGCAGCGATCCGCGCGTCCTCACGATCTCGCTCCACGAGGATCCGCGGTTCCTCTTCCCGGGCACCGGCTCCGCCGAGGAGATCGGCGTCGGGGAGGGCAGGGGCTACGCGGTGAACGTGCCGCTTCCCCCGAGGACGCGCGACGCGGGCTGGCGGCACGCGTTCGACTCCATCGTCGTCCCGCTCGCGGAAGCGTACCGGCCGGAGATCCTCGTGACGCAGACCGGCGCAGACGCGCACGCCGGGGATCCGCTCGCGCACCTCGAGCTCACGACGGATGCGTACGAGCATGCGGGCGAGCGGTTCGATGCGATGAGTCGCTCCCTGTGCGCCGACCGCTGGATCGCGGTTGGCGGGGGAGGATACGAGATGACGACCGTGCCCCGCGTTTGGACGCTCCTGTTCGCCGCCCAGGTGCGACGGCGACCCGCCGACGCGCTGCCGGAGGATTGGATCGACGAATGCCGTCGGCTCGTGCGCGCCGCACCCCGCGAGGGAACGCTCCGCGACGCCGTCAGCCACGTGGAGGACGCGAGTGTTTCCCATGCGATCGCGAAGGTGGTGGACCGTGTGAGAGCAAGTGTCTTCCCGATCCACGGGATTCCGTGAAGGACCGCTCGCGCACGGAGCGGAACCAGGAATTCAGTCGGGGTGAATCTCCTGCGGGGCCGTTATCGCGCACACGAATTGTGGTAAAAGGTTTAAAGCGACGGGCCAGTAACTGCGGAGGGATGGGACGCAGAGCGGGGTCCTTCCACCGTCGTGTCCCACGGAAGGCTCCGTCTCGTCCCCGAATCCCGCGGTGACGCGAACCATGGCCGAACAAGCCGACGAGAAGTCCGCGGACGAGGTCCGAGAGGAGTTCGAAGAGAAGATGGACCGGTTGCGCCGCCAGTACGAGCGCGACCTCCACTCGTTCCGGTACGAGATCGAGGAGCGGGAATACCGCCTCAAGGCGTACGAGGACAAGTTCAACAAGATCAAGCAGCCGCCGCTCCTGTACGCGTTCGTCGTGCGCAAGGAGGGGCCGGACCTCGACGGCAACCAGGTCGTCGTCGCGCGCGCAGCGGAACTCCTGAAGGTGAGCACGGGACTCGTGGACAAGTCGCAGCTGAACATCGGGCAGTACGTGTGGGTCCACCCGCAGACATACGCGATCGTCGAAGGCTCCGGGACCCGCAACGAGGGCGTGATCGCGAAGGTCGTGGACATCCTCGACGGGAAGCTCGTGATCAGCGTCGAGGGCGACATGGAGAAGCGCCTCGTCGACGCGGACAAGAAGGTGCTCGGCAAGCTGAAACCCGGATTCCAGATCTCCGTCCTCCCCCCGACGATGGAGATCCTCGACATCCTGCCGAACCTCGAGGTGAAGTCCCTCCTGCTCGGCGAGAAACCCAACGTTCGATACGTGGGCATCGGCGGCCTCGGTGCGGAGATCGAGCGCATCCGCGACGTCATCGTCCTGCCGTTCCAGCAGTCGAAGCTCTTCGAGCAGATCAAGCTGGAGGCGCCGCGAGGCGTCCTGCTCTACGGCCCGCCGGGGTGCGGGAAGACGCTCCTCGTCCAGGCCGTGGCGGCGGAGAACGACATGACGTTCTTCAACGTCAGCATCGCGGACGTGCTGAGCAAGTGGGTCGGCGAGTCCGAGAGGATCATCAAGGAGATCTTCCGGCAGGCCCACGAGCGCCGCCCGTCGATCATCTTCTTCGACGAGATCGAGGCGCTGTTCACGGTCCGCGGGTTCATGGACACCTCCGGCGTCCACAAGAACATCATCGCGCAGATCCTGAGCGAGATGGACGGGCTGCTGGACCTGAAGGACGTGTTCGTGCTCGGCGCGACGAACCGCGCCGACCTCGTGGATCCCGCCCTCCTGAGGCCCGGCCGGTTCGACGAGATCATCGAAATCCCCCGGCCGGAACGGAACCAGGCGGCGGAGATCGTGAAGATCTACCTCACCGACGACCTTCCCGTGCACGAAGACCTCGAGAAGGAGTACGGAGGTCACGAGGCCGCCGTTGCCGCGCTCAGGAACTACGTGATTGAGGAGCTGTACGGGGAGAACAAGTGGGTCAAGGTCAAGCTCGACGCTGACGCGAAGGAAGCGATCAAGACGGTCAAGCGAAAGGACATCGTGAGCGGTGCGATCATCGCCGCGATCATCAAGACCGCGAAGAAGAACTTCGTGAAGCGGGTCATCGAACTGAAGAAGCAGGATCGGAAGAAGGAGGGCCTCAGCCTCGAAGACCTCGCGAGGGCCACCGAGGAGGAGTGCAAGGAGCACGCGATCACGGAACTCTCCACGTACGAGAAGCGGCAGCGGGAGGTCTTCCGGGCCGGCACGGGCGACCCGATGGTCGGGTGAGTCCGGGTGCGGAAGCTGATCCAGGGGACCGAACACGAGTACACGTTATACTGCCGCAAGATGGGCGGCATGGGCTTCGACCCGCACGTCCTTGCGCTCGAGCTCCTCCGCGACAGCGACCTCCACCTCGCGGGCGAGTTCATCACGAACGGGTCCCGCGCGTACTACGACGTCGGCCACTTCGAGGTCAGCACCGCGGAGACGACGAATCCGTACGACCTCGTCGTGTGGGAGAAGGCGGGGGAGAAGATCCTCGACTGGCTCCGGAAGGTCATGGAGGAGAAGTACACGGGGAACACGAAGATTCACGCGTTCAAGAACAACACCTCCCCGGACGGCACGTCGTACGGGTCCCACGAGAACTACTGCGTGAGCCGCTCCCTCCCCTTCCCGCAGCAGTTCGTCCGCGAGCTCGTGCCCCACTTCACGACGCGGATCATCTACACGGGCGCGGGGGACCTGATCGACGGGAACTACGTGCTCTCCCCCTCCGCGTACCTCACGAGCACCCTGGTGAGCGGGGAGACGATGCACGACACGGGCGTCCTGAACACCCGGGACGAGCCGCACGCGGAAGGCCGGCGGTGGCGCCGGCTGCACGTGATCGTGGGGGACGCGCTCCTGAACGAGACCGCGATCCTGCTCCGGCACTTCACGACCACGGCGATCCTCCTCCTCATGGAGACGGGGAAGCTCGACGGCGTCCCCAAGCTCGCGTCTCCCGTCGACGACATGTGGCACAACGTGGAGATCCGGAACCCGGACCGGTGGAAGGTCCACCTGGAGTCCGGCAAGACCGTGTCGCCGATCGACGTCCAGCGGTGGTACCTGGAGCAGGTCGAGCCGATCGTGGAGACGGAGCGGGAGCGGTTCGCGTTCAAGACGTGGGAGCACGTCCTCGACGGCCTCGAGAAGAAGAGCTCGAAGGGGCTCGCCCGCCAAATCGAGTGGCTCGACCGGTACTACGCGATCCAGGAGGCGCTCGACACGAAGGGCGGCCCGGAGGCGGACGTCGAGATGATGGCGTGCAAGCAGTACTCGGAGATCGGCGAGGATCGGTCCGTGTTCTACCGGCGCCAACAGGCGGGGCTGATCGACCGCGTCGTGACGGACGGGGAGATCCTGCGTGCGATCCGGGAGCCGCCGGGCGACACCCGTGCGTTCCTCCGGCGAAATCTGTGCGACAGGTTCAATATCGACAAGATCGATTGGAGCGTCGTGGTCGTCACGGACGACGGTGGGCGCAGGCGCATCGAACTCCCGGATCCGTACGCGACGGAGCTGGAGGCTTCCCATGGCTGAGCAGCAGGTCGAGAAGCCCCAGAAGAGGAAGAAGAAGGAGGGCAAGAAGCTCGAGTTCGAGGCGGGCAAGGTGTTCACGCCCGCCGAGGCGAAGGAAGAGGACTTCGAGCTGGACTTGGAGTCGAGCCGCTTCCGCGCTCAAAAAGGAGAAGGTGGGGACCGTCGCACCTAGAACCGGCACTTTCACCCACCCTCGGCTTTCACTCTTGGGCCCCGGTTCGGTCCGTTGGACATGGTTACGTGCGAATACTTAGCCGGCTTCATGGATGGTGAAGGTAGTCTCTCGCTCGCTCGCCGTCGTCGGCCAAATCAATCTACCGAGTACTCGGTCAGGGTCGTTGTTTACAACAGCAACCGGGAGGTGCTGGAGGAGATCAAGAGCACCTTTGGCGGGACGCTTTCCGTGGTTGGCACGAGAGATCCCAAGTGGAGACCTGCGTTTGCCCTCATTTGGACGAATGCCGCGGCGGTCGGGCTGCTCACTCAGGTCGCCCCTTGGCTCCGGATAAAATCGCGTCACGCGGCAGCACTCATTCGGTTCGCCGAGCACATTCGGAAGTGCGAGAGACGCCGAGACTCCGGAGGTCGGCTGTTGTCAATGTCGGACGAGGACGTGAGGATCCGCGAGGCCTTTCATTCCCAACTGAAGCAGCTAAACCGGCGAGGAGCCTCGTCCCTCTCCTCGGTCGCTCCCGAGGCAGCGGAGGATCGTGGGTGCAGGAAAGAAGTGGGAGTCACCGCGGAATACCTCGCCGGCCTGGTTGACGCCGAGGGTAGCCTGATGATTTCGAAGTCGGTCGATGCTAAGAGTCATCGACCACAATACGGATCGAGGATTGCCCTCAGTAGCACAGACAGGTTGGTGTTAGAGGATGTGCGGGAGGTGTACGGAGGGATTCTCGTAGACCAGCCCGCCGGGAGAGAGGGTTGGAGGGATGCCTATCAACTCGTGTGGAGCAGTGGGATGTCCAAGCGTCTGCTGCCAGTTGTCGGGCCCTATTTCCGGGTGAAGAGAGCGCAGGCTGCTGTAATGAGGGAATTCATTGAACACCAAGATGCTGTCAAGGGAACCAGGTACGGCCGCAATTCCGGTCGCTTACCGGACGAAGTTCTTCGTATCAGGGAGGGATTGCGCCAACGGATGATGAGCCTGAATGCAAAGGGACCCTCACCCGGGCGCGAACTTGAACCCGTAGCGGACGACGCCCTCCTGCACGTAGAGCCGGCGGAACACCATCCGGACGCGCATTCCAATCTTCACGCTGGCGGGGTCGACGTCCGCGAGCATCGAGGTGACCCTGAGCCCATCGTCTAGCTCGACGACCGCAGTCGCGTAGTCGCCCGTCGCGAGCTGCTGCGCGAGGAACTCCGACGGCGCAGCGCCCTTCCCGATAATCGTGTACGCGTACACCGTCCCCGTCCGTTTCAACGGCCGCGCCTTCCACTCTCGTGCGCCGCACGCGAGGCATGACTCCCGCGGCGGGAAGTGGAG
>DATEUK010000163.1:0-2650 GCA_035283165.1 Thermoplasmata archaeon | reverse complement strand
TTCTCCGACTGGGGCGGCCAGACGACGGACACGGGGGCCGTGGACAACCCGGACGTGGACATCGAGGAGTTCGCCGCCGAGGTCCAGGCTGGGACCGCGTTCGCCTACGTCCGAGTTCTCGGGGACGCCCTCGGGGGGGGCGATCCTACCTGGCGCCGCGCGCGGCCGATCCCCGGAGGTCCCGCGCAGGTCCCCAGCCCTCCGACCGTCCCGGTCCGGCGCGCGGGGGAAGATTCGATGTTTGTGTACTACGATTGGAATGGGACGACCGAAGGCGTCCCGGTGGGCACGATCGTCGCGGACACGCTCGTCCAGGTTACCGGGCGACACGGGAGGATTCGCGACACGCGGGCGTACGTCTGGAACGCGGGATGGACGCCGACGGGCACGACCCAGGCCGTCGCGGGCGGGAGCGAGCTCGAACTGTCCGCCGCCATCCCCGGGAGGGACCTGCGCGGCGCGCGGTACCTGATCGACGCGCAGGACTGGCAGGGGAATCGCGATCGGACGAGCGAACAAGGGGTCCGAGGGACGCGGGCGTCGGCCGACGGCGTGGCCGTCACAGGCAGCTACGACGCGTGGATCCCCTCCCGGTCCGACGGATGGATCCGGTTCGCAGTGCCGGACGGCCCTGGAGTCTCATGGCGGCTGCCGGACGTCGCGAGCGCACGCCACGGGGAGAGGACGATCCTTGCGACGGCCCGGTCGGTCCCAGTCATCGCGAAAGGATACTCCGCACGGTACGCAAGCGCGTTCGACGGCATCGATCTCGATGTGACGTATACGGCCGACCCGATGGAGTTCAAGGAGAACCTCGTGCTCCGCAAGCGGCCGCCCGTTCCCGAGAACTCGACCCTCTTGTTTGAGTTCCCCGTGATCAGGGACGATGCGCTGATGATTCGCGTGACGGGGGCGGAGACCGATGAGGGGTTCCGCGTCCATGGGGACGTGGAGTTCGTGGACGGTCGCGGCCTCTCGATTCGGTTCCGCGCTCCCTGGGCGGTGGACGCCGAGGGGCGGCGGGTCGACCTCGCGTACGTCCTTGGACCGGACCGTGTCGACATCGCCGTGCCGGCCTCTTGGCTTTCCGAGGCCTCGTATCCCGTCACGATCGATCCCCCCACGACGTACCAGCTCGAGAACGACAACGGGACCGCAAACGACCCGGGCGAAAACTTCGGGTCCTCCACGGCGATCGGGGACTTCAACGGGGACGGCTACGCGGACGTCCTCGTCGGCGCCCCGCTGAACAACCTTGGGGGAAGCAGCCACGGGTACGCGTACGTCTTCAACGGGCCGATCAGCGCCGACGACTCCACCCCGGACGTGGTGATCAACGGATCGGCGTACCTTGGCCGGTTCGGATGGTCCGTGGCGGCGGGGAAGTTTAACAGCGACGCCTACTGGGACCTCCTCATCTCCCGCCTCGCGACCCCCACGATCGTGGTGAACACAGAGATCTACTTCGGTTCCTCGACCGGCCCGGATACCACCGCCGACGTCACCTTCACCCCTCCCGCGACCCCCGCCGGTTATGGGTTTGTGGTTGCCGCGGGGAACCTGGACAACGCGAACTACGACGACGTGCTCATCGCGGAGGAGGGCCGGGACAACGCCGACCCGCCGCCCGGAAGCAACGACGGCGTCGTGTACGTCTACATGAGTCCCCTCAGCGCCACGGAATCCGCCCCGGACTACAACCTCCTCCCGAGCACGAACGAGGCCGGCCACATGGGCCGCGCGATCGCGGTCGGGAAGATCGACTCGGACGCCTACGTCGACGTGGTGACCGGAGAGCCGAGCTATTCCACGAACGCCGGGCGGGTTCATTACTACGCCGGGAGTCATTTCACGTCGGGCTCCGGCAACGTGGTGCCCGACGCCACCCTGAGCAGCCAGTCCGCGGGCGAGCGATTTGGCTCCGCATTGTCCGTAGGGAATCTCAACGGGGACTCCTACGAGGACGTCGCCGTCGGCGCGCCGCTGAGGAACACCGATCAGGGGGCCGTGTACATCTTCACGGCAAACGGGGACGGGACAGGACTCACCACGGGGGCCTCCCCGGCCGCCACGATCCTGAACCAGACCGGTACGGAGAACTTCGGGACCTCCGTGCTGGTCGTGGATTTCGAGAACGACGGGACCCCCGGCGTGTTTGTGGGGGCACCCCTCGCGGACACGGGCGGCTCGAACCGGGGCGCTGCATACTGGTTCGACAACCCCCTGTCCGACCAGGTCGTGGACGAGACGATCACCGGCACCCAGAACGACGAGAACCTCGGCCGGACCCTGTCCGGCGGGAAGTTCGGCTCGGACGTCCAGACGATCGTGGCGATCGGAGCGCCCACCTGGGACGATCTCCCCGAAACGAACAACGGGCGCGTGCTGGTCACCAACATCCCGGAGTCCCCCGCGATCCTCGTGACGGTCGCGATCGTCCTCGTCCTCGGCGGCCGCTCAGTCGAGCGCCGACGCCTGGTCCGCAACCGTTGAGAACTTCGTCTCGAGGGTCTCGAGCGCCTCGAGCACGGCAGTCTTCGCGCTCATGGACCCGTCCGTCTCAAGATGGAAGAGGATCGCCCTCGGATTCCCGCGCACGTCGAAGGCGCCCTCCCACCCGTTCTCCTTCGCCACCTCGACGCACCGCATG
>DATEUK010000162.1:0-3674 GCA_035283165.1 Thermoplasmata archaeon | reverse complement strand
GGCGAAGGGGACCTGTCGATCCTCGGCGTGTGGACCTCGTGCGGCTGCACCTCCGCGCACGTCGTGATCGCCGGGGTTCAGAGCCCACACTTCGGGATGCACGACAACCCCGCGTGGACGGGGAAGGTCGCGCCGGGCGCGTCCGCGAGCCTCGTCGTGCTCTACGACGCGATCGAACACCCGGACTTCTACGTCGGGGAACGGTCCGTGTTCGTGCGGACGGACGACCCGGGCAACCCGGAGTTCGAGTTCCGGATCCGCGTGAACGAGGGCTGAGATGCCTCATTGCCACGAGGGGATGGAGGAACCCCCCGTCGCGAAGCGCTCCGTGGGGAGTTGGCGGCAATTCCTGGTCATCGCACTGGCGATTGTCGGGATTCTCGCTGCGGCGTCCGTGGCGGCGTCGTTCCGTTCCGGCTCGCCGCCGCAGGTCTCCGTCCCCACCGGCGGCACCGTGTTCTACAACGAGGCGTGCTCGGACTGCGCCACGTACCTGCGCGACGAGCTCCTTCCCGCGCTCTCGGCGGCAAACGTCACGCCCGTCGTCGTGAAGGACTACATCAACCGGCCGGCGTACCGCCAAGAACTCCGCGGGCTGAACGACGGGCTCGGGATCCCCTTCGACCTCCAGAGCCACCTCGCCACGTTCGTGCGGGACGCCCGGATCACCGTGTTCGAGGGGCACGTGCCCGCCTCCCTCATCCGCGAGTCGCTCTCCCTCGCGGACCGATCCGATCGCCTCCTCATCCACCAGGATTCGATGGGCGGCGTCGTCGCGTACGGCGCGTGGGCGTTCGGCGGGGAGCCCCAACACTACCCGCTCGGAACGCCGCTCTCCGTGTACGCCTCCTGGTACGCCGCGAATGGCGGGGGCGCTCGAGAGGTGCCCGTGCTCCTCCCGCTCGTCCTGACGACGGGCTTCGTGGACGGGTTGAACCCGTGCGCGTTCGCCGTCCTGTTGTTCTTCGTCTCGTTCCTCTACGTGTCCCGCCGTCCGCGGGTCGAGGTCGCCCGGATCGGCCTCCTGTACGTCTTCGCCGTGTTCCTCGCGTACCTCCTGATCGGCCTCGGCCTCCTCCTCGCGGTCACGGTCTCCGAGGACCCACACCTCATCGCGCGGGTCGCGGGCGTCCTCGTGATCGCCCTCGGGGCGTTCGTCCTCTTCCAGCCCTTCTTCCCGAAAATCCCGAACCCGTTCCACACGCCGGCGTTCGCCTGGAAACGGATCCGCGCGCGGATGCAGCAGGGCACACAGCCCGCCGCGGCGGTCGCGGGGTTCCTCGTCGGGTTGTGCACGTTCCCATGCTCCGGCGGGATCTACGTCGCCGTCCTGGGGCTCCTGGCGGCGCAGACCACGTACTGGGAGGGGCTCGGCTACCTGTACCTCTACAACCTCGCGTTCGTCCTGCCCCTCCTCCTGATCCTCCTCGTCGTGTCGAACAGGGCCCTCGCGCGACGCACGACGACGTGGGAGCGCCGCCACACGGACGCGATCCGCCAGATCTCCGGGGCCGCGATGATCGTCGTCGGCGTTCTGACCGTCGTCCTCGCCTAACGTAGCGGGAAATCGTTTCTGCGTAGGCACGAACCGAATCCGCGAGGACAGGCCCGGAACCACGGAGGAGGGCGATCACGCCGAAGACGGTCGTGACGCGCGCGGTTTCCTCGACGGCGGCTAAGCCCGCTACCGGATCATCTCGGGCAGGCGCCCGCTCAGTTGGACTTGCACGTCGTACGTACTCTCGTTACGATGGGGATTCATACCACCTCCAGCGGTGCCCAAGGGGTGACCAGATGAACGGCGCGGCACTCGGAGTTGCCGTATTGGCCATTATGGGCGGCGTGGGCGCTCTCGCAATCGTCGGCGGGACCGGGGGCATGATGGGCGGCGGCTCGATGGCGGCATGCGCGAGCATGCACCCCGGCGCATCCAGCGGCCATGTGCAGTGCGCTCAGGAGGCGCGGGCCGGCTCCCACATGTCGTGCGACCCCATGGGCATGTCGGCGTCCGAGTGCCGCGAGATGGAGTCGTACATGGCCGGCTCCGGGATGACGGGTCCCTGCCACTGATTGTAGGTCTCTTCCACCAGAGGGATCCGTCGACCTCAGCCCCACGGCCGATGCGCTTTCGCTGTCACGAAGCCCGCGCGCGAATTCCCCCGTGCAGCGAAGATGCCTGTCGGGCGAGGGAGCGCCGCGAGAAGCGGCCTCCGTGGCGTTGGGATTTCGCACGACGGGATGCGTATCGTACGTACCGAGGCTCCAAGTGCCCGCCCGGTTTCGGGACACCGAAATCGGTGCCATCCCCATGGTGGAGCTGTCCCTGGCCTTGGAACCCCTGCTGCGGTTCCTCCACGTGGCGGCGGGCGTTTCGTGGCTCGGCGAGGTCCTCGTCGTTGCGTTCGTCCTCGCCCCCGCACTTCAGCGACTCGCGGGCCGGGATCGGGAGAATCTTCTGGCCCACGTCTTCCCCCTTGTGTTCCGCCTCGCGACGGTGCTCGGAGGGCTCGCGGTTCTCACTGGATTCGCTCTCCTCTGGTTGCGCTCGGGGTTCTCCGGAGCCCTGATCTTCGGCACCGGGTCGGGTCGGGTACTCGTCGTGGCGCTGTCCCTGGCACTCGGGTTGTACCTGTTCCACCTGATCATGGAACGAAAGCTCCTCCGGCTCGCGGGGCGGGTGCGGGAAGGGGTCGCCACCCCGCACGAGACGGAGAAGCTGTCCGGTCACCTCACCCTGATCCCTCGCGCCGGTGCGATCGTCCTTGGGACCGTCACCGTCCTCATGATCTACGCGACGCACTATGCGTAGGCCGGGAGCCTCACAGGTTGGGCTCCTACGCGAGGGTGACAGACGGAGGCTTCGCCAGACTCGCTTGGAATCCGAGGACATGGATGGAAAGGGAGCCGCCGGTCCCTCGAGGGGAGGCCGGCTGCTCGGTCCGACTCAGTTCTCGACGATCAGCTCGCTCGTGTACGCGACCGCCCGGAGGCTGTCCTTCACCGGCGAGAGGCCCTCCGCCATCTCCTTGAGCTTTTCCAGCTCCGCGCGCGGGGCCCGGCTCCTCACGTAGATCTTCGCGTGGATCCGCTCGTACCCGGGCCGCACCACACCGGGGGCCGGGAGCCCGAACATGCCCTGCAGGTCGATGTACCCCGTGAGGTCCATGCGGACGCGCTCGACCGGGATGTCGAGGGCCGCGCCGTACGTCGTGAACCCGCTCGAGACGCACGCCCCAAGGGCCGCGAGCAGCGTCTCGACCGCCGTCGGACCCTGGTCCTGGCCGAGGAGCTCCGGCGGGTGGTCGCCCTCGAACCGGAACGTCTTCGTCCGGCCCGCGAGCGCCCCGCCGCCGAGGGTGACGACGCCCGTCTTCGCCCGCGTCTGGAAGCCCCGCTCCAGCGTGGACTCCACCGCGAACGTCGCCTGCGCGATCGCCGGGTTCCCCTTCACCGCCTCGATCGTCCCGTTCAGCGCCTTCACGTCGATTCCGTTCACCACTCCGACTTGCACCGATTCCGTCTTCGTCGCCATGTGTTGCACCTGGGCGGAGGCACTGCGTGCGGGGTCAATGGATTGGCGGAAGGCGCCTTCGCGTTCTCGGACACTTCCACGAGTTTCGTGACCGGACTTGTGGTACGGATTCGTGATTTCGGTCAGACCGCACGCACGCGCT
>DATEUK010000161.1:0-2722 GCA_035283165.1 Thermoplasmata archaeon | reverse complement strand
CCGGGCGGTCACGGAGATCTCCTCCCACGGGACCGGCGCCTCCGGGGTCGAGGCGATGGAGGCGAAGCGCATCGGGCCCGCGAAGCTCGAGGGCACCACGGGAGCGTAGGAGGCGGCCGCCGCCACGAGGAGCGAGGACAGTACCGCCGCGCCGGTCACGAGCATGAAGAGTTTCGTCAATCCCCTGCGCCGAACCACGGATTCGTTTGCCAAGAGTGTCCCTCCTTGGTGCCCCCGACATGACGCGTCCACCAGAAAAACCCTTCGGCTACATGTTGCGCTACGGCACCACGCGGGGACCCTCGATCGTGAACGTGCCCACGGGGGACACGGCGCGTCCTCCGCCCTCGTCTCGGGCCGCGACGCGGTAGGCGATGACGAGGCGATCGTCCGGACCAACGCCGACCGGTGGCGTCGCCCAGAAGGTGATGTTCCCGCCGGTCATTTCGACGATCCCGCCCCCGAGCCCGTCGAGGCCCATCGCGACGTAGCTCAGGCTCACGGACTGGATCGGGGCGGTGCTCGTGACGTCCGCGCCCACCGTGGTCTGGAAGAAGGGTTGCGGCGGGTCCGGAGAGAGGAAGACCCGGTGGATGCGGAGCCCGGTCCCGGCGTCCGGGGTCGGCGCGCCGACGTGGAACGTCCGGGGCTCCGACACAACCGGCCCGAAGGACCCCACGAAGGCCGCGACGAGGAGCCACACCTCCGCCCCGTCCGGGAACGGCCCGATCGTCCGGGCGAACTCCCCGTTCCCCCTGGCGTCCATCCGGGGGGTCTCGGGCACCGCGGTGCCGAACTGGACCGCGTAGCCCAAGACGATCGCGGGGGAACGGACGCCCGTGACGCGCGCCGTGACGATCACGAGATCCGTCGGCCCCGGGGCCGTGGGGGCGACGACCACGGATTCGATCCGCAGGTGCGTAGGACCGGACGGCGGCGGAATCGGGAGGGACCACGCGATTCCGACCACGAGGACCGAGGCGGCCGTGACGACCGCCCCTAGGAGGATCGTGAACCGACGCGCGTCGATGCCCCGTTCGACCAACCCTTGCGCCTCGCACCCCCCAGGGACTCCCGGGGCAATAAAGGGTACGCGGACCGGTCACGGCCCGAAGTCCCGCGCGATCCGGAATCCGCTGTGGGACTCCACGATCGCGTAGTGCCCGAACCCGATCCGGTTCTTCGACGCTTCCGTCGCGTGCCCTCCGCGGACCGCCGCCGCGAACAGCGCGAAGAGGATCGCGTGACCCGAGACCGCGATGGGCCGCCCCGCGTGGTCGCCCGCGATCTTGGTGAGCATGTCGACGATGCGGTCCGTGGCGTGGTGGAGCGACTCCCCCTCGTCGTTGTGATGGTCGAAGTCGGCCCAGCACCGCCGCTCCCACTCCAGGTACGTCTCCTGCCGCACGTTCCCGTCCGTGGCGGCCCACTCCTTCAGCTCGCGCACGGTCTGCGTCGGCCGGCGCCACACCGCCGCGAGGAGGCTCGCCGTCTCCACGGACCGCGGGAGGCGGCTGCAGTACACGAGGTCCGGCACGGGGTGCGTCCAGCGAAGCGCGAGGTCGTGGATCTGCTCCCGCCCCTCCTCCGTGAGGACCGCGTCGTCGAACTGCGCGACCGGCGGGCGGTCGATCTCGCCGTGGCGGATGAGGTACAACGTCGTCGGATCAGCCACCGGAGACCACCGCGATGACCCGGATGCGCTCCCCGTCCTGCAGCGGCGCGTCCTCCGGGATCGGCGTCTCCCCGCGGACGATCACGTGCTGGTCGGGCGCGAGGCCCAAGGCCTTCACGAGGTCCAGGCCCGTCGCGCCGGGCGGGAGGTCCACGGACGACCCGGAGCGCGCCGGGAGGAGTTCGATGTCGATGCGCATCGGCGATGACTTAATAGGGTTCCGGTAATAAACTCGCCGCGAGCCCAGGTCGCCTAGCTCGGTGGGGCGGCGGTCTCGAAAACCGCTGGCCGGAAGGCCGCGCAGGTTCAAATCCTGCCCTGGGCGTTCTCCCCATCGGCACCGACCCGGACGACCTCACGGTGGTCTCAGCGGACGTGACCGCGGTCCCTCCCTAATCTCTGAGTAAACCATTGCGCCCGCGATGACGGTCAAGAGACCGCCTGCAACAAGGACCGCGTATCCCAATCCAGCATTCGGTCGAACCGTCTCCCACTGTACACATCGTATTCTCGTCACCCACCGCCAATAAGTTCCATCGTATCTATACTCGATCTGCACATCCGACCGGGTGCACTTGCCGGGTTGCGTGACGGATAGAAGCGAGTCGCCAATCCCGATGAGCATCACACCAACCAGAGCTCCAATCACCATGAGGCCTAGCCGAGTCCATCTCACCCCGGAACCCACATCGGTCCGATGGATTCCCGGATACTAGTTCTTTGCCTGTCAAGGTCGGAGGTGCGCTATCCTGAATTCACTTCCCACGCTCCCGCGGCGGGTGAGCGGCGACCGGCGCATCGGCCGCGTCGCGGGTCTCAATCGTCAGACCGTCCAGCGTCATGCCTTCGTGGCGGTAAGTTGCTTCAGGCATTGGTTTGGCGGTCTGGGGGGGACGGGCCTTGTGCTCGTGGCGAACGTTACGTCGGGATGCCCCGTCGGGGCTTGCCCGTCTTGATGAACGTCCCCTCCTGGTATTCCTGGATCGCGGTCTCCAGCTCTTTCCGCGTGTTCATCACGATCGGGCCCCACCAGGCCACCGGCTCGCG
>DATEUK010000160.1:0-5741 GCA_035283165.1 Thermoplasmata archaeon | reverse complement strand
GTGCGTCCCCACCTCCGCGGACCACGCGCTCCGCGCCCCGTTGGCCGCGCGGAACGTCGACGCGCCCCAGGTGTCGACGCCGCTTCCGGGATCCTGGTCCTCCACCGTCCACGGGCCGGGGAACGCGCCCTCGAAGCCCTCTGTCAGGACGGTGACGGCGCCGGAGGGCTGGGGGACCTCGAGGCCACCGAGCGCATCGGGGGGGCCGCCCGGTCCCGCGCGGACGGCTCCGATGAGGGACCCGAACACGATCGCGCCCAGGAGGGCGCCCGCGAACCACTCGGCGGCGTTCGACCTCGACGGACGAGCACGTATGACGGAACCGGACACGACCCCACTCCTTTGGCGGTGCAGCGACCCCGCCTCCATAAGACTTGCGCTGCCGGCGGCCCGGTCGCGCCGCGAACTGTTTAATACGCGCCTCCCGGTGGGACCGGCGTGGCCCTCCGCATCTACAACACGCGGACCCGGCGGAAGGCCGCCTTCCGGTCCGCGGGCCCCGTGCGGATGTACGTGTGCGGGCCGACCGTGTACGCGCCCTCCCACATGGGCCACGCGCGCTCGTACGTGGCGTTCGACGTCGTCCGCCGGTACCTCG
Source organism: Thermoplasmata archaeon (assembly GCA_035283165.1). Taxonomy (GTDB): domain Archaea; phylum Thermoplasmatota; class Thermoplasmata; order RBG-16-68-12; family EA-27; genus EA-27. Next base: position 5,143 of record DATEUK010000160.1, on the reverse strand, counting down.
AGTTCCTCGGCCACCCCGTGCGGTACGTCGTGAACATCACGGACGTCGAGGACACGATCACGAACCGGGCGCGCGAGCGCCGGGAGCGGCCGCTCGCGATGGCGGCGCGGTACGCGCGGGAGTTCCTCGAGGACATGGCGGCCCTCGGCGTGAAGCCCGCGGACGCGAACCCTCGCGTGAGCGAGCACGTCCCCGACATCGTGGCGGTGGGGAAGGACCTCGTCGCCGCGGGCAAGGCATACGTCGCGGACCGGTCGGTGTACCTGGACACGGGGGACGGCGGCGCGTTCGGGCCCCTGAGCCACGTGGACGTTCGGGAGGCGCTCGCGGACGACGCCCCCGCGGGGCCGCGGAGGCACCCGCTCGACTTCGCGATCTGGCGGCGGCCGAAGCCCCGGGGCCTCGCGTGGGGGAGCCCGTGGGGTCCCGGCACCCCGGGATGGCACATCGAGTGCTACGCGATGGCGCGCAAGCATCTCGGAGAGGTCGACATCCACGGCGGCGGCCGCGACCTGATCTACCCGCACCACGAGAGCGAGAACGCGATCTCCCGCGCGCACGCCGGCGCGGACTACGCGAAGGTGTGGATGCACAACGGGTGGCTCACCCTGGAGACGGAGAAGATGTCGAAGTCCCTCGGGAACGTCGTGCCCCTGCGGGACGTGCTCGCGGCGTACCCGGGCGACGTCGTGCGCCTGTGCCTCGCGAAGGTCCACTACCGGGAGGACGTGGAGTACGACAGGGACTGCTTCACGAAGACCGCCAAGGAGCTCGAGACGATCCGCGGCGCGGTCGCGCACGCCTCCGGGGTCGCCACCGCCAAACGCTCGAACCCGGCGGTCCGGAAGCTCGTCGATCGGACGCGGGCGAAGTTCCTGGCGGCGATGGACAACGACTTCGACACGAACACCGCCTTCTATGCGCTCCTCCAGTTCGCGGAGGCGCTCAACGGGGTCCGGCGAATCTCGCGGAGCGACCGAGACCACATGATCGCGGCGGTGGGGGACCTCGGAAGAATCTTCGGCATCGGGTTCGACAGGCCCGTCAGAGTCCCCGTCAGCCGGCCCCTGCGGTCTTCCTCCTAGAGGACCGCTCGTGCACGCAACCACATGCCTTCAAGGTCTCGAGACGCTGTGCGAGGAGCGCTATCGATAGCTCTATCGATAGAGATATGAGGCAGGACATCGATGTCTTGCCCATGGGTGCCTACGACAAGAAGCGATTCCGTCAGATCATGGTCGACGCGGAGCTCCACCGCCAACTGTCTCGTGTCCGGCGGCCGGGGGAGAGTTTCGGAGACGCGATCCGACGCCTGATGGGCGAGGGAGGTGAACCGGGGACGAAGAAGGGACGATCCCTCGACGAACTCGTCGCGCTGGGGAGAATCGCCCGTCGAGCATGGGAGCGCAAGCTGGCCACCGGCGAGGTGAAGGTCGTTGGGGGCCGATAGCCCGAAGGCGTTCGCGCAGGAACTGGAGAGGGCACTCGCGGAGTGCCCGCCAGGGCAGCGCAAGTTCGTCTTCGTGGGCGTTCTGAACCTGCACCTCCCCCGCCAACGACGCGTCGTCCTCGTCGGCGGCGCGGCTGTCGAGGTGTACACCTCGGGAGCCTACGTGACCGGAGACGTCGACCTCATCGGCGAGCGCGAATTCCTCTCCCCCTTCCTCGACGCGGCGGGGTTCCGGCGGGTCGACCGCCTCTTCCTGCGGGAGGATCTCGAGCTGGCGGTGGATGTGGTCGGGCTCGACCAGCGGCCGGGGGAGACAAACATCGAACTCGAGATCCACGGCTACAAAGTCCTGACCGTCAGCGTCGAGGACGCAATCGTGGATCGGCTGCTGGCGGCGGAATACTGGAAATCGAAAACGGATTGGGAGCAAGCCGTGCTCCTGTACGAGGCCCACCGGGCGACGCTCAACGGTGAGGTTCTGAAGGAACGGGCGCGCGCGAACGATGTCGAGCGAACGCTGGCGGACATGATCGCGCAGGTCACCTCACGAGACTTGTCTCTTCCGCGGAAGGGGTAACGGCCGGATCGCGGCGGCGACGCAGCGACACAGGGTCATACTCAGTACATGTAGATTCCGCGTTCATCCCGGAACGGACCATCCTTAAGTGACCAAGCCTTTTCCGCAGGGAGCAGATCGACACCCTGTGATCGGCTCGAGGAATACGGACTTCAACACGCTCGCCGCGATGGAGTTGGACGCGCTCTATTCCCGCCTCGGCACGAGCCCCAGCGTGGCTGTCGGGGACGACGCACGCCGCCGCTTGGAGACCTAGGGGAGGAACGAGATCCCTGCGGTCCGGAAGGTCGGGGTCGGCGTCCGGTTCCTCCGCCAGCTCAAGAATCTGTTCAACGTCCTGCTCCCGTTCGCGGTCGCCCGGTCGTTCTCCGTCGGATACTGTTCAAGATTCGGGCTCGCTGCAGATGGGGTACGTGATCCTCGGGGTCTTCCTGTTCAACTCCGCGTTCAGCGTCGCGCAGGAATTGGACCGCAACACTCGGCCGAATCCTTATATCCCCCAGCCTCATCCGAACCCTTCCGAGTCCCATGGTCGAATTCAAGGCCGTCATCAACGACCCGAAGTCCGGGAAGTCGTACCAGCGCGCGATCTCCGGCAACATGGCGGCGCAGCTCGTCGGGAAGAAGATCGGGGAGGATATCGACGGCCTCTTCGTCCAGCTCCCGGGGTACAAGCTGAAGCTCACGGGGGGCTCGGACAAGGACGGCTTCCCGATGCGCGGCGACCTCACGGGACCGCGGCGACGCGGCGTCCTCGTGAGCGGCGGCGTCGGATTCCACCCGACCCGCGGCGGCCTGCGGCGACGGAAGGCGCTCCGCGGGAACGCGGTCTCCCCGGACATCCTCCAGATCAACCTCCGGATCACGCAACGGGGTCCGAAGTCGATCGAGGACGCCTGGCAGGAGAAGGGGAAGTGAAGGTCCCCGTCCAACCATCCGTGAACGTCGGCGTGATCGGCCACGTCGACCACGGGAAGACGGCGCTCGTGCTCCGCCTCACGGGGGAGAAGACGGACCGCCACTCCGAGGAGATCCGCCGCGGGATCTCGATCCGCCTCGGGTACGCGGACACCGCGTTCTACCGGTGCCCGTCGTGCGAGCCGCCGAAGTCGTACGGGACGGACGAGAAGTGCAAGAACTGCGGCGGCAAGGCGGAGTTCCTCCGCGCGGTCTCCTTCGTGGACTCCCCCGGCCACGAGACGCTCATGGCCACGATGCTGTCCGGCGCCGCGATCATGAATGGCGCGCTCCTCGTGATCGCCGCGAACGAGCCGTGCCCCCAGCCGCAGACGAAGGAGCACCTCACCGCGCTGAACATCATCGGCGTGGAAAAGGTCGTGGTCGTGCAGAACAAGCTCGACCTCGTGGACGACGCGCAGGCGAGGAAGTCCTACGGCGAGATCGAGCAGTTCGTCAAGGGCACCGTCGCGGAGGGGGCGCCCGTGATCCCGATCAGCGCGCACCACGACGTGAACGTCGACGCGCTCATCGCGCAAATCGAGGAGACGATCCCCTCGCCCACGCTCGACGACAAGAAGCCGCCGCGGATGTTCGTCGCCCGCTCGTTCGACGTGAACCAGCCGGGGATCCCGCCGGAGAAGATCGCGGGCGGCGTCCTCGGCGGCTCCCTGATGCAGGGGAAGCTGAAGGTGAAGGACGAGATCGAGATCGCCCCCGGGAGGCAGGTGATCGGCGGCGGGAAGTCCGCGTGGGAGAACCTGACGAGCGAGATCGACACGCTCCACTCCGGCGGCATGCCGCGGAAGGAGGTGCGCCCCGGGGGTCTCGTCGCGATCCGCACGGGCCTGGACCCCTCGCTCACGAAGGCGGACTCCCTCGTGGGCCGGGTCGTCGGGCATCCGGGGACGGTCCCCCCGATGCTGTTGAAGCTGGCGGTGGAGACGCACCTCCTGGACCGCGTCGTCGGCCTTGCGGAGGACCTGAAGGTGGAGGGGATCAAGACGAGCGAGCCCCTCATGCTGTCCGTCGGCACCGCCCTCACGGTCGGCGTCGTCACGAGCGCGCGGTCCGACACCGCGGAGATGAGCCTGAAGATCCCCGTCGTCGCGGAACCGGGGCAACGCGTCGCGGTCTCGCGGCGGATCGGCGGGAAGTGGCGGCTCATCGGCCACGGCGTCGCGAAGTGAGCGGCTGCGCGATACCGCCAAATACGCCGCGAAGGATGGGCGCGCGATGCGCGTCCTCAGGAAGGACCCGAGGGAGGGTGCGATCCGCCTCCGCGTGGAGTCACTGGACGACGTGTGGCACCTGCACAACCTCGTCGCGGTCGGCGACCTCGTCCGCGCGATCACGTTCCGGCGGGAGGAGGAAAAGGGGGACAAGCTGCGGCCGGAGCGGATGGAGAAGCGCCGCCTCCTGCTCGGGATCCGCGTGACCGAGGTGGAGTTCCACGCGTTCTCGGATCGCCTGCGCATCGCGGGGACGATCGAGGAGGGCGAGATGGACCGCGGGCAGCACCACACGTTGAACGTGACGGTCGGCGACGACCTCACGATCGTGAAGACGTGGAGCCCTCACGAGCTCGCGCGCGTCGACGAGGCGGTGGCGGCGACGAACCGACCGCGGATCGCGTGCCTCGCGATCGACGACGAGGAGGCGGTGCTCGCGCACCTGATGCACTACGGCGTCCGCGAGTCGGCGGTGATCAAGTCGGGCCGCCAGGGGAAGATGTACCCGGGCGGGCGGGCGAAGGAGGAGTACTTCGCGGAGGTGCTCGCGAAGCTCCGCCAGTCGGAGGTCGGGGACGCGCTCCTCGTCCTCGGGCCGGGCTTCGAGAAGGACGAGTTCGCCGCGTTCGTGAGGGAGAGGGACGCGGACCTCGCCGCCAAGATCCGCGTGCACGGCACGAGCCACGGCGGGATGACGGGCGTGACGGAGGCGCTGAAGGGCGGCGCGGGCGCGAAGGTGCTCGAGGAGTCGCGCGTCGGCGTCGAGACGTTGGCGGTGGAGAAGGTGCTGGAGGAGATCGCGAAGGGCGGCAAGGTCGCGTACGGGCCGGAGGTCGAGGGGCTCGCGGACTCCGGGGCGGTCGAGACGCTCCTGATCGCGGACCTGGCGGTGCGGACGGAGGCGGGCGAGCGCGTGATGCGCGCCGT
>DATEUK010000159.1:0-7769 GCA_035283165.1 Thermoplasmata archaeon | reverse complement strand
CGGTTCGGCCTGTCCCTTGTCCTGTCCGCGGCCGTCATCAGCGGCGTCGCCACGTTTGTGAACACGTTCGCCGTGGCCGGAACGGGTTCGACCGCGTGGACGGGGACGGACGCGTTCGTCACGGTCCGGAACGGGTTGGTGACGCTCCTCATGGTGCCCCTGTTCGTGTGGGGTTGGAGGTTCAAGGCACACCGGCTCCACTCGTTGGATTGGGCACGCCTCGCCGCGATCGGACTCGTGGGCGGGGCGGTTCCGTTCCTTCTGTTCTTCCGGGGTCTGCAGATCGGGTTCGCGGACGGAGGGAGCGAAGGCCGTCTGACCGCCTCCTTCCTTTTCCGGACGTTGTTCTTGATGGCGGGGGTCCTTGCGGTCGTCGTCCTTCGCGAGCGGCTCTCCTGGCGGCTTGGCGCCGCCACGATGGCTCTCCTAGGAGGGAACGTCCTCCTTGCGTCGTTGCGCAACCCGATCTGGACGGATGGCGCCCTGCTCGTGCTCACCGCCACTGCCCTGTGGTCCGTGGAGTACACGGTTTCGAAGCACGTGATGCGTCACCTCCCGGCGACGACGGTCGCCTTCGGGCGGATGGCCTTCGGCGCGGCGTTTCTGGCGACGTACCTCCTTGCGAGCGGCCAGTTCGCGGCCGTGACCGCGTTCAGCGCTACCCAGGTGGCGTGGATCGTGGTGAGCGCGGCGCTCCTGCTCGGGTTCGTGACCGCGTGGTACAGCGGGCTAAGGCGCGTGGACCTCTCCTTGGCGACGGCGGTCCTCGTCCTCGGGTTCCCCGTGACCTGGGTCCTCAGCACCGTCGCGAGTGTCGCTCCGTTTGGCATTCCGCAGGCGGCCGGTGCCGCAATCGTAGCCTTCGGCGTCGTCCTTGCGATCGGCCTGACGGCGTTCCGCGACACCCTGCTGAGCGGACTCCGGTTCCTTGCGCGTCGAGGCGCGACGAGATGACCGGAATCCCTCTCTGCGCGCGATTCAGCCTGCCGACGAACCGCCTGGGACTCTGCGGGACCCCGGAGGCCGGGCGATGGTTCTTCCAGGCGATTGCGGAGGGCAACGAGATCGAGCGCGCGGGCCGAGCTCTTCAGACCTTCGAGGCTCTCTATCCCTATCTCGAGACGATTGGAGACGTCGCGGGCCTTGATCCCCTTGGCGTCCGGGTCGTGGAGGCGTATTGGATCGGGAACGAGTTGCTGGATCGAGACTGGCGAGAACCGTTCCGCGCCCTGCTGGACCGCCTCACGTCGCGGGGCCTGCCGCGGTCGTTCGCCGACCGCCTGATCGCGAGCCTTCCGGACGGCGCGATCCCCCATCACACGTTCCACGTTCTGTTCGTGGGCGCGGGGGCGGTGACGGGCCACGTCCCGACGACGTTGCCGAACATGGAGCGATGTCGGGTCTCTTGGGGGACGGTCCGGGAAGTTCACGAACGCACGGTCTCGGTCGAAGGACCCGGGCTCCGATGGGATGGCCACCGGTTCTCCGTCGGCCCTCCGCGGACGGTGACCGTGGCTCGAGACCCAGAGCTGGTCCGAGACCTCACTGCGGGGGGCACGGTGGCGGTGCACTGGGAGGACGCGGTAAGCGTGCTCGACCCGGGGCGGCTCGCAGCCCTCGCGCGCTACACACAGCGGTCCGTCGACGCCGCCAACGCGGTTGGGCCCACTCTACGGGACGCACGGTGACGAGCCCGGATTGCAGTCGATCGTGACGGTCCATCCCCTTCCCTCCAGACGCAGGCGGGCCTGGCCGCACCGCCGGCACGACGAGCCGTCCCCGGCAAGGGGGACGGGGTCCGAGTGCCCGCAATGATCGCAGACGAGCGCGGCGGGCATGACCTCGAGGGTGAGCTCTGCCCTCCCCGCCGCCGTGCCGCGCGCTTGCTCGCACAGGGCGGATCGGAGGGCCTCCATCGACAGGGACTCGAGTTCACCGATACCGACTCGCAGCCTCACGATCCGGGGGTCCCCCCGACGATGGCCCTCCGCAAGGGCGGCACATAGGATCTGTCCGGCGAGGATCGTCTCATGCACGGGCCGCCTCCACCTCGGCCCACGCACGAATCGCCTCCCGTGCCTCCTCGGGTTCGAGGCGCTGTACGATCACGCCCGAAACCATGAGGACATAGTCCCCCACGGCGGGGATGACGAACGAGGCATCGACCCGGCGCTCACGCCCGCGGCTCTCGACTACGGCGGTCGTGCCCTCGACCGACACCACTCTTGCGGGGATTGTCAGGCACATCGCTCCCTCAGGCGTCTCTATGCTTCATAAGGCTGCCGCTCGGCCTTCGCGGGGATCGGCCCGCGGAGCCCGACGACTCACCGCTCGATGAGGGGGACCTGCTCCTGCGTAAGGAACGCCCGCGCGTCCTTCGCGGCCGCCCGCACGAGGTCAAAGTTCGACACGACCCCCACGATCTCCTTCCCGTTGAAGACGGCGAGATGACGGAGGTTCATCCGCGCCATCATGCGGGCCGCGTCCTTCACGCGGACCCCAGGCGTCACGAGGACGATCGGAGTCGTGCGGAAGCCTGCGACCGTCGTGTCCTCGAGGTCCCTGCCGCTCCCGATCGCATCGACGAGGTCGCTTGAGGTCAGGATCCCGAAGGGCTCGTCCCGCTCGACGGGCCATACGATGAGGGAGTTGACCCCCTTCGAAGCCATCGCCCGGATCGCCGTCGCGAGCGAGGACTCCTCACTGATCCCGTGCACTTCGCTCGTCATCACGTCGCGAACTTTCAGCTCGACCACGTCACCACCCGGCCCTCAACGCCCGGGTCCCGGGAAGGCCCTTCTGACACTACTGTTCCAGCAAATACATACCCGCCCATCATCGGATGCGGTCGTCAGGTTCTTCCCGTGACGTCGGTTGCTATGGGACGACGGGCTGTGACGACTCCAGGGTGGGCGGAGGACTGGGCTTCCAAGGTGACGACCGCGGACGCGGCGGCGCGCCGCATCAAGAGCGGCGACCACGTGTTCGTCGGTAGCGGCGCCGCGACCCCCCAGCTCCTGGTGCAAGCGATGTGTTCCCCCTCGCTCGACGTCGCGGATGTGGAAGTCACGTCGATCATGACCATGGGATCGGCGCCGTTCATCGAACCCGCTGCGAAAGGACGGTTCCGGCACAACTCGATGTTCATCGGCTCGAACGTGCGCGGGGCGGTCCGAGAGGGCCTAGCGGATTACACCCCAATCCACCTCTCGGACGTCCCCCGCCTCTTCCGCTCCCGCCAGCAGCCCGTCGATGTCGCGTTGATCATGGTGAGCGAACCGCGTTACGGGACGACGACCCTGGGGGCAGCCGTGGACATCGTCCGCGCGGCAGTGGACGTCGCAGGGACCGTGATCGCGGAGGTGAACCCAAGGATGCCCCGGACGTCCGGCGACGCGGTGCTCAAGCTCGAGGAGATCGACTGGCTCGTCCCGAATGCCTCCGAGCTGCCCGAGATCCCGCCTGCGGTCCCCCATGGTGTCGCCGAGCGAATCGGTGGGCACGTCGCGCGTCTCATCGAGGACGGGAGCACGATCCAGGCGGGGATCGGCTCGATTCCGGACGCGGCGCTCGCCGCGTTGATGGGGAAGCGGGACCTCGGTATCCACACGGAGATGATGTCCGACGGGATGGTCGACCTCATGGAGAGGGGCGCGGTCACGAACCGTCTTAAGGCGGTCGATCCGGGTGTGACCGTGACGTCGTTCGTCCTCGGCACCCGTCGCGTGTACGACTTCGTGGACGACAACCCGGACGTGTTGTTCCGATCGACGGAGTACACAAACGACCCGGCCGTGATCGCGCAGCAACCGCGAATGGTCGCGGTCAACGGCGCCATCGAAGTGGATCTCACAGGCCAGGTGTGCGCGGATTCCGTCGGCTCTCGCTTTTACAGCGGCTTCGGCGGCCAGGTCGACTTCATGCGGGGCGCGTCCCGCTCGCCCGGTGGCAAGCCCGTCGTCGCGCTCCCGTCGACGGTGCGAGACGAGCAGGTCTCGCGGATCGTCCCGAGGCTTTCGCCGGGGGCAGGAGTCGTCACAAATCGTGCGGACGTCCATTTTGTGATCACCGAATATGGAGTCGCCGACCTCCACGGGAAGTCGGCTCGGGAGAGGGCCCTCGCTCTCATTCAGATCGCCCATCCGCGGTTCCGGCCGTGGCTCATGCGGGAGGCGAAGGGCCTGCGCCTCGTGTACTTGGACCAATCGGAGCCGACGGCGGAAGGCCCCTTCTACCCGGAGCAATGGGAAGGTTGGTTCGCCGCCCGCGACGGGACGCGTCTCTTCCTTCGGCCCGTCCGCCCGACGGACGAAGACCTGTTGCAGGACTTCTTCTACGGGCTCTCGCCGGAGTCCATCTACATGCGATATGCCGGCGTGCGGAAGACGCTGCCCCATGAGGAGCGGCTGCGGATCGCGAACGTCGACTACGAATCCGTCATGACGATTGTGGCGGCGAGAATCGACGAGAGCGGTCACGAACGGATCGCGGGCCTGGGTACGTATGTCGTGGACCGCGAGCGAAACGAGGCCGAGGCGGCTTTGATGGTCGCGGACGCATACCAGGGACGCGGGGTCGGGTCCGCCTTGTTCCGACGGTTGGCCGACGTCGCCCGCACGAAGGGCATTCGGGCGCTCGTGGCGGACGTGCTCCCCCAGAACACCGCGATGTTCCGGGTCCTGACGAAGGCGGGGCTCACGGTGCAGGTCGATGCCCGCACCGGTCGCGTGGCCGCCATCCTGTGAACCGCGGTCTGCCGCCCGTACACTCCATACACTTACACCCCGTACACTCCCCGTACACTATATAACGAGGATATTTGCGCCGCGTTCCCCAATGAGTCATGAGGCCATCCATGATGGAGATCCGGTTCCATGGGCGAGGTGGCCAGGGCGCCGTCCTCGCGTCGGAGATTCTGGCGCACGCCGCCTTCCGAGAGGGGTTCCACGTCCAGAGCTTCCCGTTCTTCGGAGTCGAGCGTCGCGGCGCCCCGGTGACGGCGCATACGCGGATCGACGACCGCCCCATACGGATTCGATCGGACATGTACGAGCCCGACCATGTCGTGGTCCTGGACGCGAGCCTTCTCCGTGTGCTGGACGTCGCGCAGGGTCTGCGGGCTGGGGGCACGGTCGTCGTGAACATGGAACGAGGCCCGGGTGCCCTCGGGCTCTCTCGGGGCCGCGGCGCGACGGTCGACGCAACGGCGATCGCACTCCGCCATGGGCTGGGGACACGGACGGCCCCCGTGGTGAACACCGCGATGTTGGGCGCGTTCGTCCGGCTCGTCCGAATCACATCCCTCGAGTCGTTGCTCGACACGATCCGTCGGCAAGTGCCCTCGGACCTCGAGGCGAACGCGGCGGCGGCGACGGAGGCGTACGAGTCTGTGCACGCGGTGCCGGAGGTGTTCGCGTGACGTCTCGCTGGCCCCTTCGGCGGTACACGGCGGCGTCGCAGCTTCCCCCCGTCCCGTTCGGAACGTCGGGGACGGGCGCGAAGGCGTCGTGGCGAACGCTGACACCGGTCATCCTCCTCGAGAAGTGCACGAGGTGCAACCAGTGCTGGAAGTTCTGCCCCGACGTCGCCATCGACTTCGACCGCGAAGGTTGGCCCGTCATCCAGCACGAGTGGTGCAAGGGGTGCGGCATCTGCGCGGCCGTATGCGTCCCGGGGGCGATCGCCCTCGAGAGGGAGGGATGAGATGGTGCTCGTGCCCATCTCCGGGAACGCCGCCCAGGCGTATGCCGCCAGACTCGCGAGGGTCGCGGTCGTGGCGGCCTACCCGATCACGCCGCAGACCTCGATCATCGAGAAGATCGAGGAGTACCTCAACGACGGCACGATGAAGGCGCAGTACCTTCACGTGGAGAGCGAGCACAGCGCCATGGCGGCGTGCATCGCCGCGTCCGCGGCGGGGGTCCGGACGTATACGGCGTCGTCGTCCCAGGGGGTCGCCCTCATGCACGAGCTCCTGCATTGGGCGAGTGGAGCTCGGGCCCCCGTCGTCATGGGAGTCGTGAACCGCGCGATGGCGATGCCCTGGAGCGTTTGGACGGACCACGCGGACACGATTTCCCAACGAGATACGGGTTGGATGCAGTTCTACGCCGCGAGCAACCAGGAGGTGCTCGACACCGTGATCATGGCCTTCCGCCTCGCCGAGGAGCCCGAGGTCCTCCTCCCCGCGATGGTCATGGAAGATGCCTTCTACCTCAGCCACACCGTGGAAGCGGTGGAGCTGCCGGGTCAGGACGCAGTCGACGCGTTCCTCCCCCCGTTCGTGAACCCGTGGAGGCTCGACGTCGAGCGGCCCGGACACCTCGGCGGGCTCATGGGCCCCGATCTCTACATGGAACACCGGTACAACACCGCGCGCGGGATGGAACGGGCGCTCGCTTTGCTTCCGGAGCTCGAGGAGGAGTTCCGGCGGCGGTTCGGGCGCGACCTCGGGGGTCCCCTGAACCTGTATCGTACGGAGGGCGCGGACGCGGTCCTCGTCGCGATGGGCACGATCGCCAGCACGGCGAAAGACGTCGTGGACCGGATGCGCGAGGAGGGACACGCCGTGGGTCTCGCGCAGCTCCGCGCGTTCCGGCCGTTCCCCGTCGAAGAGCTTCGGGAACTCGCAAGGGACGCGGCCCGAATCGGGGTCGTGGATCGATCGTTCACGTACGGCGCGGCGGGTGCCGCGTTCACGGAGGTGTGCGGCGCCCTGTACCACGCGCCCGTCCGTCCCTGGGTGAAGGGGTTCATCGCCGGGGTCGGCGGGCGGGATGTGACCCCGGCGGCAATCGAGGGGATGTTCCGGTCCCTGCTCGAGGAACGCGGTCCGGAGGTCGAATGGGTGGACCTTCGGAAGTACGCGCACGCGACGGAGGTGAACGTCCGTGGCTAGGCTCACGATCCCCCGCGAGGAGTGGATGAAGCCCGGCCACCTCGCCTGCCCCGGTTGTGCGGCGACGCTCGCGATGCGGTACCTCCTCAAGGGGCTCGGGCCGCGGACGATCGTCGCGATTCCGGCCTGCTGCTGGGCGGTCATGTCCGGACCCTTCCCCGGCTCCGCGCTGAAGGTCCCGATGATCGACTGCGCGTTCGAGACGACCGGCGCGACCGTCTCCGGACTTCGCGCGGCACTCGACGAGCAGGGGACGCCGGACGTGACCGTGGTCGGGTTCGCGGGGGACGGCGGCACCGTCGACATCGGGCTCCAGGCGCTGAGCGGCATGCTCGAGCGGCGGACGGACGCCATCTACGTGATGTACGACAACGAGGCGTACATGAACACGGGGGTTCAAAGGAGTGGGGCGACGCCATACGGAGCATGGACGACGACGACCCTGCGGGGCAAGCAGGAGGGGAAGAAGGACATCATGGCCATCGTGCTCGCGCACGACGTGCCGTACGCGGCGACGGTCTCCGTGGCGTTCCCCGAGGACTTCGTCCGCAAGGTGCAACGGGCGCGCGAGGTGCGGGGACCCCGGTTTCTCCATGCATTCTCCCCCTGTCCTCCCGGCTGGCGGTACCCGTCCGAGCGGACGATCGAGCTCGCACGGTTGGCGGTCGATACGAAAGTGTTCCCGCTGTACGAGGTCGACGGCGGGACGTGGAAGATCTCTCGGATGCCGCCAAAGGGTCGCTCCGTCCGAGAGTACCTCGATGCGCAGGGCCGGTTCCGCCACCTGACGGACGAGGACGTCGTCCGGATTCAGGAAGACGTGGATGCCCGCTGGGAGGACTTGGTGGCGCGGGCGACGCCGCGAACGCAA
>DATEUK010000158.1:0-4853 GCA_035283165.1 Thermoplasmata archaeon | reverse complement strand
GTCGTGAAGGCGGTGGGCGGACGCATCGTGGCGGTGGACGTCGCGGCGGAGAAGCTCGAAACCGCCAAGCGGCTCGGCGCGGACGAGGTCGTGGACGGTCGGGGCGAGGTGGTGAAGTCACTGCGAAAGATCACGGGCGGGGGCCCGGACGTGGCCTTCGAGGTCATCGGGAATCCCGCGACGATCCGTGCGGCGGTCGAGGGCGTGCGCGCGGGCGGGCGCGTCGTCGTCGTCGGCTACGCGGACGCGGACGTGCCGCTCCCCGCGGGCCGCATCATGTTCCGCGAACTCGAGATCCGCGGCTCCCTCGGGTGCCCGCTCTCGGACTTCCCGCGGGTCCTCGCGATGGCAGCGAAGGGGGGCTTCGACCTGAGGGCAATGGTCACTCATCGGTTCCCCCTTGAAGGGATCAACGAGGGGTTCGCGGCGCTCCACGCAGGGATGCCCGGCCTCGTGCGCGGGATTGCCGTCCCATGAACCGGGCCAACCGAAACATCCACCTCGAGGTTCGGGAAGGGGGCCGGGAGAGGTTTCTGATGGCCGGTGCGGCAAGATAGATGACGCCGAAGCCCCTGTCTCCGAGGACGGCTGACGAGGTCACAAAGATTGAAAACGCCCGCCTGAGGCGGGCGCGGGCAAGAAGTCGCCGGGCGATTCGAACCGTTCGCTCGGTGGTTGAACGAGGCAGCTGACCAGGAAAAACCTCTTAGGGGGCCATCTAATCCTGACGCGTCGGGATCATGGAGAGACGGGCGTACAAGGTGCTAGGCGCCGCACTCGTGCTCGCGGTGCTGGGGATCGCCCCGGTCGCCATCGATCCCCCCTCGACGGGAGGGACGACCAACGTGCCACGGGCGAGTCTCCCGCCATCAGCGCGTGCAGGGCCCCCAGTCCCTCCGACCCCGCACAGCGCGCTCCTCCTGTCGACGTACTTGGGCGGCTCCGCCGGCGACGGCGCCCTCGGCGTGGGCGTGGACGCCCAGGGGAACATCTCCGTGGCGGGGACGACGTCGTCCGCGGACCTGCCCGCAACCCTGGGCGCCTACGATTCGACGTGGAACGACGGCCAAGACGTTTTCGTGGCGAAATTCGACCCGGCGCTACAGAACATTCTGTACCTGACGTACCTCGGCGGTGGCCTCGACGACGAGGCGCTGGGGATGGCCATGGACGACCAGGGCAACGTCTACGTCTCCGGTCATACGGACTCGACGGACTTCCCCGCGACCCCGGGGGCGTTTGACGGGACCGCGAACGGGGGCGTCGACGCCTTTGTGGCGAAGTTCAACGCGACGGGCGCGCTCGTGTACTCGACGTACCTCGGGGGCTCGGGCTACGACCGGGGATACGGGATCGGAACTAGCGGAGGGGGCACCGCCATCGTCTCCGGGTACACGTCGTCCCCGAACTTCCCCACCACGCCGGGCGCGTTCGACACGATCCCCTCGGGCGAGGACGCGTTCGCCACGAAGCTGAGCGCAGACGGGTCGACGCTCGTGTACTCCACGATGATCGGCGGAACGGGGACCGAGATCGGGTACGCCTCGGCGGTGGACACGACCGGCGCCGTCTACGTCGGAGGGCTCGCGATCTCCAGCGACCTCCCCACGACGCCTGGGGCATACGACCGGACACCGGACAGCTGGGACGCGTTCCTGGTCAAGGTCGAACCCACCGGGGGCGGCATCGCATACGGCACATACCTGGGAGGCCGCGATCCCGATTGGGTGGAATCCATCGCGGTCGATGCCCAGGGGAATGCCTACGTGGCCGGCCAGACCGCCTCAGACGACTTCCCCGTCACGCCGGAGGCGATTCGGACGTCCCATCCGGACACGTGGGACGCGTTCGTGGCGAAATTCAGCCCCGACGGCAGCGACCTCCTATTCGGGACCTATCTGGGTGGTTCGAGCTCTGACCATCCTCTCGCAATGGCTTCGCACCCCTCCGGCGCCCTGTACATCGCAGGAGCCGCTTTTTCCTACGACTTCCCGGTGTCGCCCGATGCGCTCGACCCGACCATGGCCGGGGGCCAGGAGGGGTTCGTCCTCCAGATGGAGGGGGGCCGGGCTACATTCCTCGACTCCACCTTCTTGGGCGGGGAGTCGGGGGATCTCGTCCACGGACTCGCCTTCACGCCCTCGGGCGAGGCCCTCGTCGCGGGTCAGACGTGGTCCCTCGGGTTCCCCGTCACGCCCGGCTCGTACGACACGACGATCGCGGGCGGCGGAGATGCCTTTGTGTCGAAAGTCGACATGCGCTCCGTCCCAATCCTCTTGGAGACGGATCCGCCGGGCCTCCAGCTGGAAGTCGACGGAGTCTGGGCGACGGCCCCTACAGGGTTCTTCTGCCCCGTGAACACCTCCCACTCCTTGAGCGCACCCTCTCCCCAGACCTCGCCGGGCCGACGCCATGTGTTCGTCGAATGGTCGGACGGCGCCCCCCAGAACCGCACGATCGTGTGCACGGCGGCGGCGACGTACGCTGCCTCCTACGTCCTCGAGGCATTCTCGTTCTCCGTGGTCACTTTCCCACCGGGGCCCCGAATCCTCGTGGACGGGGTCGCGTATTCAGACCCGTCCACGGGTTGGGCCCACTCGGATTGGTGCACCCCGGGGACCTCGCGTTCCCTCGACGTGCCGTCGCCGCAGGACAGCGGGACCACGCGCTACGTGTTCTTGGGCTGGTCGGACGGCGGACCCGCCGCGCACGTCGTCTCCTGCGACGCGCCCGTGGCACTCTTCGCCAACTTCAGCCTCCAGTACGCCGTGCAGCTCGTCACGGACCCGCCGGGTCTCGTTCTCCTCCTCGACGGGGCGGCGCAGGTGACCCCGGCCACGGTCTGGTGCGACGCGGACTCGCCTTACGAGGTCTCCGCGGCTCCGCAACAGGGGAATTCGACGACGCGATTCCTCTTTGCATGGTGGGCAATGGGCGGCGGCTGGACGTCGTGCGGGAGCCCCGCGGAACATCGCGCGGTCTATTCTGCGCAGCATCGAGTTCGGGTGGAGACAAATCCACCGGGCATCCCCGTGGTCCTCGACGGACGGACGCAGGAGACCCCGGTCGAACTCTGGTGCGACGCCGGGACGACGCACAACTTTGAAGCGCCGCCCCGGGATGGGAGGGAGCCGACCGTGTACGGGTTCACGGGATGGTCGGACGGGGGGAGCCGGGAGCGCGCCCTCGTCTGCGACCGCCCCCACGAACTCGTCGCGGTGTACGCGCTCCTCCCCTCGGTCTTGGCGGAGGGCAGCTTCGCCGCCGTGTTCTTGGCGACCGTCGTCGCCCCCATCGTCCTCGTCCCCCTGCTCCGCGGCCGGAGGCGCCCGCGACGGTCTAGCATCCCAGGAGGACCGTCACGCGAACCCCCGTCACCGTAGGTTCGGTGAACGCCCCCCACATCACGGAGGCGCGCGGCGTCCGCAGGTCCACGTCGCGAAGGATCTCCCGCAGCGCGTGCTCGTCCGCCTCCGGTTGCGCGATCAACACGATGACCTCCCGCGCGTCCTCGGGCCGCCGAATGATCCACGGGGAACGGAATGCGGCGTCAGCCGCCGCCAGTCCCGGATGGTCGCCGGTGCCCTCGCCAATCCCGATCCGCCAGTCCTCGGCGCGGCGGAGCACGGACGCGAACCGAAGGAGATCGTCCGTCGTGAGGACCCGGAGCAAGTCCGCAATCGGCTGGACCGCGAGGCGGGACATCACGTCGAAGGCCTGGAGGAACGGAAGGTGCGGGGCGATCCGGAGCAACGCATCGTTCGCCATCACCACGACGCCGTGCGCGTGCCTGCGGAGGAACGTGAGGGCCTCCATCCCGACCTGGCGGCGACCCGTTCCCTCCGCGGAGAATGGCGTGTTCGCGACGGCGAGCACGGCCGCTCCCTTGAGCGCCGCCACGCGGGCGACGAGGCTAACGGCCCAGGACCCGAAATCCCCGCCGAGGCCGGCGAGCGGCACGACGACGTCCGCGTCGCCCAGCTCCATCGCCACGGACTGCTCCGCGGTCGTCGCGAGCGACCGGACCGTCCGGAGGTCGAGCGCCGCAATTTCCCGGAGGCCCGCCTTCTGGACGAACAGACGGCGCTTGACCCCCGCCATCGAGAGGTGGGGCAGGTCGTTCAGCGCGAGGCGGTCGAGCCCCTCCGACTCGGGGAGCGCGCGGAGCGTGTTGCATCCCGCGCCGCCGCACCCGACGACGAGCGTCCGGGGCCTCTCCGTCCCAGTCCCGAGCGTTCGGACCTCAGGCACGGCGGGGAATCGGAGGGCCCGGTTAAGTTTGACGTGCTACTTCCGCTCCTGCCGCTGCTGCTGCTGCCCCTGCTGCTGCGACTCCGGGCTCGGCTGCCACAGCGCCATCCGGGTTCCTCGTCGTCCTGTCCATGCTGAAGGCGTACACCGGGACGTCGTACCGCTGGGTCGAGGGCTTCCTCGTCGAGCGGGAGGGAACGGGAGTCCATCGCGCGAATTTGCTTTACGAACTCCTGTACGATTGGGGGGCCGTGGTGCAGGGTTCCACGCTCCCCTCACTTTCACGCGAAGCGTCCATCCACACATTCTTCGCGAGCATCGCGTACTCGGACGCGGGACTTCCCCTGAGCGAGAAAAGGGTGTCTGGCGCTTAGTGGTCGTGTGCTAGGTGCAAGAGATCGCGGAGGCGGGTACCGCGATGTTGATGGGGTCCGGAACCGATCCCAGCTCCACGAACCACTTGCCCGTCTGTCCCTGGTAGGTGATCACGGTCACGGTGAGGGTCATCGTGAAGCTATCCCCGACGGCGCAAGTGGTGGGAAGGTCCACGAATATCGTCATCACCGTCCCATCGAGGCTGACGATCGAGCCCGGGCCGATGG
>DATEUK010000157.1:0-30995 GCA_035283165.1 Thermoplasmata archaeon | reverse complement strand
AAGAACCATCGAGAGGGCCGCGGTCATGGCCACTGCGAAGACGACCCCGTACAGGATCTCGGCTTGGAAGCCGAGGTTGATCCAGAGGACCATGTAGGCGCCGAAGGTGATGGTCTCCCCGTGTGCGAAGTTGGCGAACTTCCGGATGCCGTAGATGAGGGACAGTCCGGCTGCCCCCAGGACGTAGATGCTCCCAACAACGAGTCCATTGATGAGGAATTGGAAGATCCCGACGCCGTACACGGCCCCGAGGCCCACAACCGTGGCTGCGATGGCGTACACGACGACAAGAAGATCCCGATTCAAGCGCGGCAACCGGAGGGGGGCTCGCTCGTACGTGGCGAGCCACAAGAGGACACCGTCCCAGGCGACTCGGATGTACATGGCGGCACGGAACCCCGTCGTGACGTCCGACACCGCGAAGAAGAGGGAGACGAGGAGTTCCAGGAGCCCGAGGAGTCCCCCGAGGATGCGAACTCGCGGGCGGTCGACGAGCATCAGCAGCAACGCTGTCGTCGCCGTGACGATCGCCAGCCCGAATCCGAACGCCGCCGCCCCGGACTGGACGCCTCGTCCGATCGTCGATGTCGGGAAACTCGCGAGGGAATTCAGCTGGGCCGCGAAGACGACCCCCGTCGAGATGGAGAGTGTGAACCATGTCAGGCCCAGGACCACAGGGAGGAAGGCGGCGGAACGAGCGCCGGCATGCCCTAACAGCGTCCGAAGGCGCTTGATGAGTTCCTCCAGCACGCGCCCTTGCCTCCGGGTTCGACGCACCTGGGTAGGCGTTCGCGTCTATATAGCGGTCACACCCCTCGGAGCGAAGGACTTAGGCCGAGCACCCATACACCGCCGTGGTCTCCGAAGCGAGATCAGCACGGCGAAACCGGCTTGGGGCATGGGCCCGCGGCATGGGCCTCGTCCTCCTGCTCGTGGTCTTCTTCGCCCCCCTTAGCGCTCCTGCCGTCGTCGCGCTGCTGATTGGCGGGCTGGGCCTTTTTGTCGTTGGAGCCGTCCTCTGGCTTTCAGAGGATCGGCAACCGTGGTACCGAAGTTAACGCAGCGTGGTCTGCGTGTTACAAAGGGGGCCCCGCGTCCGCACCAAGCAGGTGCTCGCGGGCGAGGCCGAGCGGCGGGGCTCCGAGGGCGAGCAGGGCGTCGTGGAACCCCATCAGCGTCGCCTCCGGATGGGTGCGGAGGTAGTCCGACCGAAGCTTCTTGATCATCAGCTTCCCGAGGGTGTAGTTCAGATACCCGGGATCCCACGTGCCGCGCTTCGCCTCGCGCTCGGCGGGAAGGCGATCTAGGAAGGCGTTCTCCATGAAGAAACGCGTCGCGTCCTCCCACGACCATCCCCGCGTGTGCATCCGGATTGAGGAGAGGTAGCGGCAGTCGCGGAGGAGCGCGTCCTGGAGCATCGCGACCCGCAGGCGCGGATCCCCGTCGCCGAGCCCCTGCTCGACCATCATCTCCTCGCAGTAGTGGGCCCATCCTTCCGTGAACGCGTACGAGAAGTACGACTTCAAGACCGTGGACCTCACGCCCTTTCGGTGGAGGAAGTGGACGTAGTGGCCGGGGTAGCACTCGTGCACGGAGATGTTCCGGAGGCTCGTGTAGTTGAGGTGGCGGAGCCACTCCTCCTGCTTCTCCGGCGGCCAGGACTCCTCCACGGGGGTCACGTAGTAGAACGCCTCCTTCGCGACCTTCTCGAAGCTCCCGGGGGAGTTCATCGCCGCCGTCGCGAACCGGTAGAACCGCGGCGTCTCCATGACCCGCGCGCGCTCCTCGGAGGGCACCGTGACGATGTCGCGGTCGATGCAGAACTGGCGGAGCTCTTCGAGCATCCGTTGTGTGTCCGGAATCAAGGAATCCGCCGTCGAGTGATCCTTCGAGATCGCCTCGACGACCTGGTTCGGCGTCCTCGCGGCGTCGATCTTCCGCGCGGTCCCCACGAACTGCTTCTTGTTCGCCGCCAAGTCCGCGATCCCGACCTCGAGGAGCCGTTCGATCGAGAGGTCCGCGAGGTGCTCCGCCCGGATCATCCGCTCGTACCTCCGCCGCCCGGTCGCGAACTCCGTCTTCACGCGTGGCTTGAACTTCGTCTCCAGTTCGTTCGCGAGGATCTTAAGCTCGTTGACCGCGGCCGTGTTCGTCCTCTCGACGAGGCGCCGGACGGCCGGGGACGCACCCGCGAGGACGGGCGGCACCTCCCGCTCATACTGGTCCGCGATGCCCCGCGCCGCCATCTCCGCCATCTCGTAGAACGTCCCCGCGAGGCGACGGTCCGTCGTCGCACGGAATTCCCGCAGGAATCGCGGGACCTGGGACTGCAGCTTTGCGATCGCCCGGAGCCTGCGGTCGAGCGGGGCGTAGTTCCGGAGGAGGTAGTTTATGACGCTCAGGCGGAACAAGTGGTAGGGAGGGAACGCGGACGGCTCGCGGAGGTCCGCGATGTCGAGCCTCTCGTTGCGCAGCATGCCCTCGAGCACCCCCAGCTCGACCCGGGCGAGGCCCCGAGGGCGCACGCCCATCCGAACGCGGTCGAGGGCGGAGAGCTGACGGTCCACCTGGGCCACGCGACGACTCAGCGACGCTCTCGTGTACGTCGGCAATCTCCCGTCGTACGCATGCAGACCCGCGCCCGCCCCGGCCGTGGGATGGAAGTCCCACCGCGCCCGGAGGATCTGTCTCGCCACCGACGCCCATGTGCCGCTCCGCGCCCGGGCCACGCTTCTCCCCCGCCAGGGCGATGGCGCGCGTCGGCCTAAAGCTTAAGTGTAGGCCCCAGCTTGCGCCGCGCCGCCCAGAGCGCATCCGGCTTGGGCCTCTACGAGACGCGTCGGAGCCACGGGGGGGGTAGATCCATGGCGAACACAAGCAGCCACCGGTTGCCGAAGACGGTCCGACCGGAGAAGTACGTCATCACGTTGCGGCCCGATCTCGGAGCGTTCACCTTCGAGGGGGAGGAGGAGATCGCAATCCGCGTGTCCGCACCCGCGAAGACGATCCTCCTCCACGCGAGCGAGCTGCAGGTTTCCGAGGCGAGCGTGAGGCCACGGAGGGGCGCGATCGTTCGCGCCGCGAAAATCGATCACGACGAAGCGTCCCAGCGGCTCCGGCTCACCTTCCGTCAGGGGGTCCCACGCGGGGCCGCGACCCTTTCCATGAAGTTCACGGGGATCCTCAACGACCGGCTCAGGGGCTTCTACCGAAGCCGGTTCGCGACCTCGGACGGGAAGGAGGGGTGGATGGCCGCGACGCAGTTCGAGGCCACGGACGCTCGGTGCGCGTTCCCCTGCTGGGACGAACCGGAGGCCAAGTCGACGTTCGAGGTCTCGCTCGTCGTGCCGGAGGGGATGGCGGCGGTGTCAAACACCCCGATCGTCGCGGAGAAGGACCTCGGCGACGGGACGAGGCTCGTCCGGTTCGCGGAAACGCCCCGGATGTCCACGTACCTCGTCTCCTTCGTCGTCGGGCCCCTGGAGGCCCTCACCAGGAATGCGGATAACGGGACGCGAGTCGGCGTGTGGGCCACGCCAGACAAGGTTCGCTACGGGGGCTGGGCGCTGGAGAACGCGACCGGGATCCTGGACTACCTGAACGATTACTACGGCATCCCGTACCCGCTGCCCAAGCTCGACCACATCGCGCTCTCGGACTTTGCCGCGGGGGCGATGGAGAACTGGGGTGCGATCACGTACCGGGAGCGGATCCTGCTCCTGGACCCCGAGACCTCGGACATGCAGACTCGCCAGTCGATCGTCGACGTGGTCGCGCACGAGACCGCGCACATGTGGTTCGGGGACCTCGTCACGATGGCGTGGTGGGACGACCTGTGGCTCAACGAGAGCTTCGCGTCCTGGATGGGCACGAAAGCAGTCGACGCGCTCCACCCCGACTGGCAGATGTGGACCCAGTTCCTGTACCTCGACACGGTCCGGGGGCTCGCGCTCGACGGCCTCCGGAACTCCCACCCGATCGAGGTCGCGGTCCACGATCCCGCCGAGGTCCGCGAGATCTTCGACGAGATCAGCTACAGCAAGGGCGCCTCGGTCCTCCGGATGCTCGAGCAGTTCCTGGGTGAGGCCCCGTTTCGAAAGGGGCTGCGAGCCTACCTGAACGCCCACAGCTACGGGAACGCGCGGACGGCCGACCTCTGGAAGGCGCTCGAGGAGGCCTCCGGCCAGCCCGTCCGCGCCCTCATGAGAACGTGGGTGACGCAGACGGGCTTCCCGCTCCTGGACGTCCGGATCGATCGGCGGGGGCGCGAGGCCACGGCGACGATCACGCAGTCCCGGTTCCTGTTCGAGCACATCCTCGGGGCTTCCGATCCGAAGACGCGGTGGCGGGTGCCGGTCTCGATCCTGAGGGCGGGGGACAAGGAGACCACGCGCCTCCTCCTGGACCGGAAGACGAAAACCCACTCTCTCGGCGGCGGCCGTCGCCCCGCAGCGGACGACTGGATAAAGGTGAACGCCGGCCAGTCGGGCTTCTGCCGGGTGAACTACCCGCCGGAGGAATGGGAGCGTCTCCGGCGCGCAATCGTCGCCGGACAGATCGGCGCTCGAGACCAGCTCGGGCTCCAGAACGACGCGTACGCGCTGACACGGGCGGGTTACCTCCCGGCGTCCACGTTCCTCGAGGTCACGTCCGCGTGCGCGGGACAGGACGACACCACCGTCTGGCGGATGATCGGCGAGTCCCTCCAGGGCTTCGAGGCCCTCGTGGCGGACGAGCCGTACCTCGAACGCTTCTTCGAGTACGGGCGACACCTGTTCGGCCCCGTCGCCGCGCGGAGCGGATGGGAACCGAGGACCGGAGAGGGGCACCTGGACGCCATGCGCCGGGCGACCGTCCTCGCCCGCCTCGGCCACTACGGCGAACCGAAGGTCCTCGACGAGGCCCACGCGCGGTTCCGACGGTACCTGAAGGACCCCGCGACCCTCCATCCGGACGTGCGGGCCACCGTCTATGGCCTCGTGGCGCAGGGGGCGGATGAGAAGACCTACGAGACCCTGTGGGACCTCCAGAGGAAGGCGGCCCTCAACGAAGAGAAGGTGCGGCTCCTGGGCGCGCTGACCAAGACGAGACGGAAGGACCTCCTCCAGGCCACCCTCGATCGGTCCCTGACCAGCGAGGTCCGGTCTCAGGACGCCGTCCTCGTCATCAGCGGCGTGGCGGCGAACTGGCCGAACCCGGGGAGGGACCTTGCGTGGTCGTTCGTCCGGAAGAACTGGGACGAGCTGCATCGGCGATACGCCCCCTCGGGCTTCCTGATCCGGCGCCTCGTCCAGCTCCAGGAGGCGTTCACGTCCCCCGAACGGGCGCGGGACGTCGAGTCGTTCTTCCGGGCCCACCCCGCCCGGGAGGTCCAGAGGACCGTGAGGCAGGTCGTGGAGAAGATCCGGGTCAACGGGAAGTGGCTCGCGCGCAATCGGAAGGACCTCCTGCATTGGTTCCGCGCCGGCCGCGAACCGATGTGAGTCCGCCCGAGCGAACGATACATCCGGAACGACCATATCCCCCCCGACCCGTCCCTGCCGGCATGTCCGAGCCCGCGCTCATCCAGCTCACGGAACGAGCGGCCGACCATGTCAGGTCCTTCCTCGCGGATCGACCGGAGATGCCGCCCCTGCGCCTGCGCGTCGTGCGGACGCATTGCATGGGGGGCCGGGGGCACGCGTACGACCTCCGGGTCGCCGAGGACCGCTTTGAACAGGACATCCGGGCCGAGTCCCGCGGCGTGACCTTCCTCGTCGATCCGGAGAGCGCGCGACTCGTCCGGGGCATCGAGCTCGACTTCGTCCAGGCCGAGTTTTCGTCCGGATTCGCCCTCAACAACCCGAACGCGGTCGGCAAATGCCCCTGCGGGCACCACGATCTGTTCGCGTGAGCCAAGTCGCGAGGGCGGAAGTCCTCGTGGTGCCCGCTCGTCCTGGGGAGGATCTCGCAGACGGTTCCACGTACTCTCCCACGGGCAGCCTCCTCAAATATCGCGGTCGCACTGAGGGGGAGATACGCATCGACAAGAGGACCCGCCGCCTCGGCATGGACGGCTGCGGGCAATCGCCGCCAACCCGACGGACCTGATCCGATGGCCCTGACGTGGGACGAGTTCCGGAAGGTCGACATTCGGGTCGGCCGCATCCTTGCCGCCGAGGACTTCCCCGAGGCGAGAACGCCTTCGTACAAGCTCACGGTCGACTTCGGCCCTCTCGGCGTGAAGCGCACATCCGCCGCCATCCGGCCATGGTACGCAAAAGAGGAACTCGTCGGTCGCTCGGTCGTCGCCGTCGTAAACTTCCCGCCGAAGCAGATCGCGAACTTTCACTCGGAGGTCCTCGTGCTCGGAGCGGTCCAGTCGGACGGCCGCGTGATCCTCCTGAGGCCGGATGAGGAGGGCGAGCTTGGCGCGCGAGTCGCGTAGGGCCCAGGTCCGGCCGCTGCGCCTTCGGGACCACGGCGCCGTCATCCGCCTTCTGGCGACGTGCGACATGACCCCGCACACGCGAGGCCGAGACAGCCCCGCGGCGTTCCGCCGCCAGTTGACAGCGCATCCGACGACATACCTCGGAGCGTTCGACGGGGATCGCCTCGTGGGCTGCGTGTTTCGGGACCCACGACGCTCGGAAGGCGTGGATCAACCGATTGGCGGTTCACCCGGATTTCCGCCGCCATGGAATCGGCTCTCGGCTCGTGACGGAGTGCGAGCGCCGCCTCCGGCAGCGCGGGATGGAGATGTTCGCCGCGTTGATCGATGCGCCAAACCGGGAGTCCGTCGCGCTGTTCCGGAGCCTCGGATACGACGTGGGGAAGCTGTGGTATGCGCGGAAGAAGACGCGCCAGGGCGTGTGACTACTTCCGCCGCACGGGGGCCATGATCTTCGCGTACATCACGGTCTTCCCGCGCACGCGCTCGGGCTTCTTCGTGTACGCCTCGATGGAGGGACCCGCCCATTCGTACCCGTTCTCCGAGACCCACGAGCTCAGCTCGCGATACGCGTCCCGGTACTCGCCCGAAGGGCCTTTAAAGGAGAGCGCCGCCACATCCATGGCGGGCATCTCCCGGATCCGGACGTCCCCCTCGGGCGCGGCCTTGCCCGTGATCGGGATCCCGATTTCCGACCGGCACTCCTCCGGCGGCGTCTGGTCCGGCGAGTCGTAGAAGACACCCAACGGGTAGAACCCGGGCCGGACGCGCGCTTTCTTCGCCCAGCCGTACAGCCGCTCCACATACGTCTGGAATGGGATCTCGTCATAGCCGCCGACGTGCTCGATGTACGCCAGTTTCACCGGCTTGCGTCTCTCGACTTTGATCGCCGCCATCCGTGCACCTCCGGCGTTCGCACGACCCACCGGAGCCATGAACGTTCCGCACGTACCGTGCGCACGCGACTCAGTGCACGAGGCCGACGTCCGTCCCCGCCTTCCCGAACGCGACCAACGCCTCGTCAAGGTCCTGCCGGGTGAGCCCCGCGTTCATGATCGTCCGGATGCGCGCCCTGTCCTTCGCGACCATCGGGTACACGATCGGGAGCGCGAACACCCCAAGCTCGAACAGCCGCTGGCTCAGCTTTTTGGCGACCGTCGGGTCGCCGCACATCACCGGCGTGATCGGCGTCTCGCTCCTCCCGATGTCGAAGCCCATCGAGACGAGCTCCTTCTTGAAGTACCGCGTGTTCTCCCACAGCCGCTCCACGTGCTGCGGCTCCGTCTCGAGGACGTCGATCGCGGCGATGCACGACGCGGTCGTGGACGGCGTGGGCGTCCCGCTCAGGAGCCACGTCCGCGACTTGTTCAGCGCGTAGTTCCGGAGGTCGTTCGAGCCCGCCACGTACCCGCCAACGACGCCCAGCGCCTTCGAGAACGTCCCGAGCTCGACGTGGATCTTGTCCTCCACATGGAAGTGCGACGCCACGCCGCGGCCCCCGTCGCCCAGCACGCCCTCGCCGTGCGCGTCGTCGATGTAGACCATGGCTCCGTACTCCTCCGCGAGGTTCGCGATGTCACCGACCGGGGCGATGTCGCCGTCCATCGAAAACACTCCGTCGCTGATGATCAGGAGTTTCTTGAACTTCGGGTCCGCTTCCGTGAGGCACCGCTCCAGGTCCGCGACGTCGTTGTGCTTGTAGATGAACCGCTGGGCCTTCGTGAGCCGGACCCCGTCGATGATCGACCCGTGGTTCAGCTCGTCCGTCAGGAGCGCGTCGCCCTCCCCCGCCAACTGCGGGATGAGTCCGGCGTTGCCAGCGAACCCGCTCATGTAGTACAATGCCGCCTGGCGGTGCTTGAATCGCGCGATCCGCCGCTCCAGCTCCTCGTGGAGGTCCATGTTGCCCGCGATTGGCCGGACGGACCCGCTCCCTGCGCCGTGCGTGTCCATCGCCCTCTTCCCCGCCTCCCGGACCCGCGGGTGGGCTGACAGGTTCAGATAGTTGTTCGAGCACAAGACGATCGAACGCTTCCCGTCCACGACCGCTCGCGGCCCCGTCGGACCCTGCAACGTCCGCAGTTTCCAGTCCAGGTCCGCCGCTACGAGATTCTCGTACTCCTCCCGCATGAACGATTCTGGGTCTCGCTTCTGCATGGCAACCCCCTCAGGACGGTAGTAGTGCGACCTTGCCGCAATCACCGGAGCGCATCAACTCCATCGCCTCCGTGACGTCATCGAGCGGGAACTTGTGCGTGATTACGGGCATCAGGTTGATTCCCGAACGGAATAGGCCCTGCATCCGGTACCAATCCTCGTACATGCGCCGCCCGTGGATGCCGTACATCGCCGCGCCCTTCGTCACGAACGTCGAGAGGTCGAAGGTGACGGGCTTCGCGTAGATGCCGAGGATCTGCATGTTGCCCGCGGGCTTCAGCGACCGGAGCGCTTGCCCGAGCGCCTGCTCGCTCCCGGACATCTCGAGCACTTCGTCCACGCCCAGGCCGCCGGTCTCGTCCAGGATGACCTCGACGGGATCGTCCTCGCTCGACTTGATCACGCGGTCCGCCCCGAGCTTCTTCGCCAGCCGGATGCGGTACTCGTTCTTGTGGCCGACGGCGAACACCCGCTTCGCCCCGATGTGCCGGCACACCGCCACGGCCATGAGGCCGATCGGCCCGAGACCGAAGATTGCGACGTCCTTCGCGACGCAGTCCCCATTGAAGACCGTGTACACGGCGTTCCCGAGCGGGTCCTGGATCGTCGCATACTCCGGCGGCAGGTCCGATTCGTTCCGGATCAGATTCTTCTCCGGCACCGCCATGTACTCCGCGAACGAGCCCGGCCGGTCGATGCCGAGGATCGTGACGTTGTTGCACACATGGGGGTTCCCGGTGCGGCACTGGTAGCAGTGGCCGCAGGCGATGTGGCCCTCCCCGCTCACGTAGTCCCCCTTCTTCGCCCACGTGCACGCGCTCCCCACCTCCGCGACCTCGCCCGCCCACTCGTGGCCCTGTACGAGGGGCGTCTTGATCCGTTTCTGGGACCACGCGTCCCATTCGTAGATGTGCATGTCCGTGCCGCAAATCGAGGCGATTCGGAGCTCCACGAGCACCTCGTCCGACGCGATTCTGGGGACGTTCACGCGCTTGATTTCGATGGATCCGAATGCCGGTTTGGTCTTGACGGCCGCGCGCATCGTGGCTTTCACAAGGAACCCCCGAATGCGGCGCGACATCGGCCGTGCGTATTTAGGCTTGCGCTCATAGAATGTGGCGTGGCCCCCGGTCCGACGTGTGGGTCCGACGTGTGGTAATCACGGGTGATACTCGCATCGTCGATGCCATATCCCGTGCGACTGTCTTATTCCGGAATGCGCGTCTTGCGCAAGGACCAACGAGGCGTCGCCTCGACCGTAGGGACCATGCTGTCCCTGCTCGTCGCACTTCTGTTCATCCAGCTTGCGGTCCTCGCGCCCATCCCTCGACAGCTCTACGAGGCCGAATGGAAGACGTCCCAGGAGGCGCTCGAGGCATACGGCTTCCTCCGATCCACCCTGACGGGTCCCATGCCCACGGGTGGCTCGATCTCCGTGCGCTTCCCGTCGGGAACCCCCGCGGTATCGCCCCTTGCCTCGCCGAGCGGGGGACGCCTTGCCTTCGACGCGGCCGCCACCGGGCCCACGATGTCCTTCAAGTTCGTCCCGAGCTTCCTGCAGGCGGAGGTGACGAAGCTCAACCAGGACGTCATCCTCCTCATCGACAGCTCTGGCTCCATGGGCTCGTCGAGCTGCACACCGGGGAGCAGCAACTGCAACGACCCCTGGGGTCTTCGCATCTGCGGTGCTCAGGAATACGTCGCAAACCTACGGTACCCGGACCGGGTCGCCATCATTGACTTCGACGGGACCGCACGACTCGTCCGAACCAATCACCACCTGAACAATGCGGGCCACGACGGCCGCCCGGACTTCGCCGACCCACGGACCGATCTCGGGACGATCGCCCCGTGCAATCAAAGATATGGCAACTCGGGATGGACGAACTTCGGCGACGCGATCCGAATCGCGAACGACGAGTTCAACCAGTACGGGGACCTGGACCACGTCTACGTCATGATCCTGCTCACGGATGGGCAGAACAACCAACCTTGGCAGGACACGATGGCCCAGCGGGAGGCCCGCCGCGCGAGGGCCCTCGGAATCACGATCTTCACAATCGGCCTCGGAGAGGACCTCAACGAACCCCTACTGATGGAAATCGCAAACGTCACCGGCGGCTCCTACTACGCCGCGCCCACCGCGGAGTCCATTCGGTGGATCTACTTCGACATCAGCCGCAAGTACACGAGCTCATTCCAGTGCAGCGAATACGTGACCATCGACCAGTCCGTCGGCATCCTGTCCCTCGACCTGAGCTTCCAGGAGTATCCGCGGCAGACGTTCCGCCTCGAGTCGGGCGGGATTGCCGTCCTCCAGGGTACCCGTTCCGTCATCCGGGAAGGGCTCCCAATCGACTACCGACCGTCGAGCTTGGGCGGGGGCGCCCTCTCGATGACGACCCTCACGTTCCTGGGCTCGAAGACGTCCTCCGCAGGCTCAGGCTATGAGGTGGTGACCGCGCGCCTCGTCTCCCAGGACCTCGTGGAGCAGTCCATCGCGAACGTCGCGCTCGACGTGGAAGCCGACGAGATGGGGAACATCTCCACGGACCTGCAGTACTGGGCCGATCAGGGAGCCGCCACCCCGGGCGGGGCCGCCGCGGTCCGCGCCCCCTTGGAGAGCGCTCAGGCGGAGGTCCTGGAGGCGCACGCGAAGGTGACGGCGGGTGACATCGTGGGCGCGAAGACCGACGTCGATCAGGCCCAAGGGCTCCTCGCGGAGACGATCCTCGTGGTGGAAGCCCAGGTGGCCTTGAACCAGGTGCAATCCTGGCTCGGGGACAAGGTCAAGGACGAGGTGCTCGTCGAGGCGTGCCGGCTCGACCAGTGGGGGAACTGGTACGACGGCATCACGATCACGCTCGCCTCCCCCGGGGCCGAGGGCTGGGCGGACTGGTTCGAAGACACGATGACGGCCGCGGGCGCGACCGTGACCGTCGGACTGGCGCCGGGGGTTGCCGTCGTCTCGATTCACGGGCTGGACGAGTTCGTCGTGGACCAACGGGTGGTCCAGATCTCGTTCGGCGTGGGATAAGCCCTCAGGCGCTCACGGGATGGACCCGCGTCTCATGGTAACCCTGCACCACGAACAGGTACTCCCGCGCCGCGAACTGCCCGTCGAGGTCCGCGTCTCCCGAGTCGACGCGGAGCACGGGGGTGTGCCGCAGCTTGCCGGGGGTCGCGACGACCACGATGTTGGCGATCCCGATGCGGCGGACGACCTCGGGCGACACCTCTAGGTTGCCGCGGCCGAGGAGGAACCCCTGGGCCCCGATCGGGCTCAGCACGAGTTTGGCGGCGGGGTGCGCGTCCAGGAGGCGCAGGAGCCCCGCCTCGTCGAGGTTCGCCGCCACGAGCGTCCTTCCTCGTACCGCGTCAATCCCAAGGAGGGACCCGCGGACGCCCGCCTTCCGCTTGATATGATCCATCGTCCCCCCGGGGCCGAGCAGGAAGAGGGTGTCCCCGTGCGCCTCCATCTCCTCGAGCACGTGGTCCGCAATCGCGTCCCGAGCGTCGGCCTCCGGCAGCTCCTCGAACACCATCTTTCCGGTCTGGACCAGCGTGGGTTCGTGAAGGGTCTTGGCGGTCGCGTACAAACGCACGACCCAATCCCCCTGGCGATACCTCTCCTCGTCGACGTCGAGGACTTCCGCCTCCACGGTGGCCGTCGCGCCGTCCACGAAGTCCGCGAGGACCGCGGCCACGGCCGACGGCGTCATGCCGAAGACCGCGCTGTGCATCTTCACGCCGCTCGGAACGCCCACGATGGGCACGGCGGTCCCGACGGCGGAGGCGACGTCCCGCGCGGTTCCGTCTCCCCCGACGAAGACGATGAGGTCGACCTCCCGCGCGAGGAACTCCCGGCACGCATGGATTGTGTCCCCGGCGGTGGTCTCCGCACCGCACGCGTGCGCCACCTCTGCCGAAAGGCCGTGGGCGCGGAGGGAGTCCTCGCCCATGGGGCCGCTCGCGGTGAGCCAGCGGATCAGCCGGACCTGGGGTTTCGTTCCCAAGGCCCTGAGCATCTCCGCCGCCTTGACGGGGGCGACCGGCGTGGCCCCGAGCCGGATCGCTTCCCCGACGACCCCGTCCGTCCCTTTGAGGGCGACCCGTCCGCCCATGCCCGCCACGGGATTCACGAGGAACCCGATGCGACGCACGTCGACCGATAGCCGGCGCGCGGTATATGTCCGTCGGGTGCGGAACGCGATGGCCGCTGGGCAGGGTGCGTCGGTCACGCCAGCCGCAAGTGAATCACGTAGCCCGCGAGCGCGACCACGAGGACCCCGATGAGCGCTGGCGCGAGCGCCACGGAGGCGGCGAGCCCTCCCGCGATCCCGAGCTGGATCACCGCCAACTCGTTCTTCGTGACGCTCCCCGGGTCGCCGGGCCGCGTCCGCAGGTGGGCAACGAGCGCAAGGGCGGCGAATGGGACGGCCACGAGGACCGGAAGGGACCAGAAGCCGAGGACGGCGAAAACGAAGAGGGCTCCCACCGCGTACATGAGCGTATACGCCTTCCCCGCCTCCCGCCCGAGATACGCGATCGTCGTCCGCTTCGGGGGGGTTGCCGCCAAGTCCGCCTCCACATCAAGGTAGTGATGCATCAGGAGCATCGACACGCACACGCACGCGTACCCGACGGCCGCCACGACCACGGCGGGGGAGATCGTGAGCGCCTGGACGTAGTAGCCGCCGAGCACGCAGAGATGCACGCCCAGGAATCCGCCGAGCAGCTCCCCGGCGAAGGGCCGGTAGGCGGTGCGCACGGGCGGCAGGGTGTAGAACAGCCCCGACACGAACCCCGGGATCACGAACAGGAGGATCGCCCACGAGCGCGCGATCGCGAGGATGGCGGTGAGGACGGCGATGAGCGCGGCAGAGACGCCGAAGACGCCCCACAGTTCCCGAGTCGAGAGGAGCCCCCGGTTCAACACCTTGCTCCCACCCGAGAGGACGCGGGGCACCGAGGCCCGGTCGGTCCCGCTCCGCCAGTCGTAGATTTCGTTCACGGCGTGGGTCTCGAACCCCTGCACGAGGGTCGCGATCCCGAGCGTGAGGAGGTACCACCGCCAGTCGAGCACGCCGCGCTCGAAGCTCGCGAGGGCCGTGCCGAGCGTCACGGCGGTGTAGGACCAGAGGAGCACCGGGATGAGACGGAACTCGAGGAACACGCCGAGCGCTCGCCGGGACTTCACGTCGTTTCGACACCCTCGGGCCTCTTGAGCGTTTGCCCACGGACCCTTGACGCTTGCCGGAAACGTACATATGGGGCATGCCCAATCGGCGCGCGGTCCAGTGGACAGGCGCCTTTGGCATCTGATTGTAGGCACGCGGGGGGGGTTGAACCGCGCAAAGATCATCCACCTGATCCGCGAGCGTCCCTACAACGCGAACGCCTTGGCGACCGCCCTCAAGTTGGACTACAAGACCGTGCGCCACCACTTGCGCGTGCTCATCGAGAACAACATCGTCATGGCGTCTCATCACCAGACCTACGGCACCCTGTACTTCCTGACGCCCCGGCTTCAGGTCCACTTCGAGGATTTTGAGGAGATATGGGCGAAGGTTCAAGAGGAGATGAAAGAGATTCGCGAGGTGCGTACCGATGAGCCTGCACATTAGCTTCTGGATCGCCAACATGGTCATCAGCGTCGTGAGCATCGTCGTACTCGCGGTCCTGCTGATCGTCTATTCGCGGAATTTCCGCGCGATCAAGAGCACGTTCTCCGTGGGCCTCGTTCTGTTCGCGGTGCTCTTCCTGATCCAGAACATCGCCGCCGTCGCCCTGTACATGTCCATGGCCGCCCAGAACTACGGCCTTGGGGTGGCGATGCCGATGCTCGCGCTCAACGTCGCAGAACTGTCGGGGTTCGCGACCCTGCTGTGGATCTCTTGGCAGTGATCGCACGTTCCTGGTCGTAGCGCGGCGCAACGTTCATGGCGGGCCCTCGAATTCACGCGCGGTGGCCGAACCGTCCCCGGACCCTCGGAAGCTCCGCCGTGCGATCTGGGACCTCGCATGGCCCGTAATCATCGCGAACTTCCTGCAGGTGCTCGCGACGACGATCGACCTCGTCATGGTCGGCCGGATCGGGGAGGCGGAGATCGCCGCCGTCGGAGTCGGCGGGAACCTCGTCTTCTTCACGTTCACGCTCATGATCGGCGTCACCTCGGGAACGGTCGCCCTCGTCGCGCGTTCGTTCGGGGAAAAGCGGCCTCAGCATGCGGACCACATCTTGTTCCAGAGCCTCCTCGTCGGCGGGATTCTCTCAATCCCCCTCCTCGTCGTCGGGACGTTCTTCTCGCAGGCCATTGTCGCCCCGTTCTCTCCGCCCGACGTCCTGCCGCTCGCTGCGGACTACGTGGCGATCATCTTCGTCTCGGTGCCCGCCCTGTTCACGATCTTCATCGGGACCGCGGCCCTCCGCGCCGCGGGGGACTCGAGGACGCCACTCGTGATCGGCGTGATCGAGAACCTCGTCAACTTCGGGATCAACTACACCCTCATCTTCGGCAACTTCGGCTTCCCCGCGCTCGGGGTCCGGGGAGCCGCAATCGGCACCGCCATCTCATACTTCGTCGGCGCGATGCTGTTCCTCGGCCTGTTCGCGGACCACCGCGTTCGCGTGGGCGTCCGGCGGGAGAAGCCGCTAGTAAACCGGGCCACGGTCAAGCGGATCCTCCGGATCGGCCTGCCCGCGTGCGCGGAGCAGTTCGCATTCCAGGTGGGCATCATGATCTGGATCGTTTTCATCGTCTCGTTCGGCACCGCTGCGGTGGCGGCGCACCAGGTCGGCCTCCGCGTCCAGTCGTTCGCCTTCATGCCCGGCCTTGGGTTGAGCATCGCCTCCGCGGCACTCGTCGGCCAGAACCTGGGGGCGAAACATCCCGACTGGGCGGAGCGGAGCGCCCGGGAGGCCACGAAGCTCTCCATCGCCGTCATGGGCGTCATCGCCGCCTTCAACTTCGTATTCGCACCGTGGATCGCACTCGCGTTCTCGGAACCCGGCACCGCGGTCGACCTGGCGGTGCTGTTCATCCGGATTCACGCGCTGTCGATTCCGGCGGTCGGACTCTTTTTCACCCTTTCCGGCTCCCTCCGGGGGGCGGGCGACACGAAGTGGCCGCTCTACGCATCCGTCCTCGGGACCTACGCAATCCGCCTCCCGTTGTCGGCCTTGTTCGGGTTCACGTTCCAGTGGGGCCTGATCGGGATCTGGGTGTCGCTCCCGATCGAATACTACCTGCGGTCCGTCATCATCATGAGGCGATTCAGGAGTGGCGCATGGAAGACCGTCGCCATCTGACGTGCGGAACGCGGTCAACGGTGCACCCTCTCCGTCGGGACGGCGCACGTCTCCTTTATACCCGGGCCGGCCTTCGGCGGCGGGGGCCATGAAATACCGGCGGTTCGGCGACACGGAGCTCGAGGTCTCCGAGATCGGCTTCGCGGTCTGGCCGGTGAGCACGGACGCTTGGCGAGGCTCCGACGAGGACGCGCTCGCCCTCCTGCGCCGGGCCTATGACCTTGGCATCAACTTCTACGACACGGCGGACGTCGACGCCCGCGGAAAGGGGGAAGAACTCCTCGGGACGGCGTTCGCTGGGAACCGGGAGATGGTCGTGCTCGCCACGAAGGTCGGGTACGACTTCTACACCGATGCGTCGGCCACGGGAGGCGGGGGGAGCCGGAGGTTCGACGGCGACTACGTCCGATACGCGGTCGACCAGAGCCTGACGCGGCTCGGCACGAACTACATCGACCTGTTGCAGGTCCACCACCCGACTCTGGAGACCGTCAACGACGAGGGGCTTTGGCAGACCATGAACGCGCTGCGGGACGAGGGCCGGATCCGCTACTTCGGCGCAGCCCTTGGGCCCGGGCTGGGGCACCACGATGAAGGAGTGCTGGCGATGCGGAAACGCGGGGCCACCGCGCTCTCCACCGAGTACAACCTCCTGGAACAGGACCCGGGCCGCAAGTTCTTCACGGTCGCTCTGGAGTCCATGACGGGCATCCTCGTGCGCAACCCACACGCGAACGGGGTGCTCGACGACACCGTCTCCGCACCCGGGGACGTGAAGTCGGGCGGCTACTTCCCCGTCCGGACGCTCGGGTGGGTTCAGGGGGCGCTCGGGAAACGCCGCGCGCTCGAGTGGATCCGGAAGGACGGGACGCTGACGATGGGGCAGGCCGCCCTCAAGGTCTATCTCTGGGAAGAGACGGTCCCCTCGGTGCTCGTGGAAACCCAGGACGCCGCACAGCTCGACGAGTTCTGCGAGGCCCCGGAAAAGCCGGATTACGTTCGGGAGGAGATCGCGGAAATCGCGGAGCAGTACCGGCGGAACTTCGACGCAGCCAAGGCGTGACATGCTGCTGGGCTTCCTCGACGGCCAAGGACGGACGTACGACCTCACGTTCGGCACCCTGAAGAGGCGCCTGTGGGACGTGGACGGCGCCTGGCACGCGGAACTCGGGGAAACCGTGGGAGGCGGCGTGTCCGTCGAGGCGGCGATGTTCGTGCAGACGCCGAAATCCCACCTGCTCCTTCGTCCCACGAGCGGGACCGCGCACGCGTCGGACCGCCGCCTCGTGTTCCTCGCTGCGGAGGACGCGGAACGAACTCCCGACGAACCCACCCGGTTCAACGTCGCGATCCACGCGCCGCCGACGGCCGTGGACCATCTGTTCCGTGAGCGCGGCGGACGCGAGGTCCTCGAGATCCCCCGCCCGGAATTCCACGGCCTCCTGGAGTCCCGAGCGGAACTCACCGCGCGGATCGAAGCCGAGTGGATGGGCGGCCAGACCGCAACGTTCCTCCTGATTCTGCGCCCTCTGAGCGCGGGACGGGAGGCGGTCGCTCCCCTGCGGTTGTCGTAGGGGAGACAACAAAACCATTAAGTCGCAACCCGGTGTCGGTGCCCCGAGTAATCATGTCGTACGACCTGGGCGTCCTCGGTCTCTCCAGCGGACGGAAGAAAAAGAAGACGGGACGGTACGCGGCGATCGCGGTCGTCGTGGTCGTCGTGGTCGTCGTCGCGCTCGTCCTCGTGCTGAAACCATTCGGCTGAGCGCGCGGCGGTTCCGATCGCGCTGTGTTCTCACGGATGGCAATCACGTCGGATATTCCGGACGGAAGCTACGTAGGCCGCTCCGGGAACGGCTTCATAGCCGGAGAATGTGGTCTTGGAACCCCTGCAGCTCGACGACAGGTGCTGGAGAATCCTGAAGGCGCTGTCGAATACACCGAAGACGCCGCAGATGCTCTCGCGCATCTACGGGATGCCGATCGCGGACACGTGGAACCGAATTCACCTCCTCGAGGGACTGGGTCTCGTCGAGGTGGTCCTCACGTTCCTCTCCCGCGACGGGCGCGTCCTCTTCTTCTATCAGACCGGTGGGCCGGTGTCCGTGGCCGTGGATGGGACCCCCTCCGCGTACTTCGAACCCGCCGTCTGACCACGCGTTTGGAACAACGTTTATAGACCTTGCGAGGCTGCCGGCTCGGGGTATCTTCGTGAGACGGGGGGTCCGTCGCTTCGTCGCACTCGCGCTGGTCGTTGTATTGGCAGCGCTCCCTCTCGTCGCCGCCGCCGATCCAGCGCCCTCCCTGGCGGGAGAACCCCCGCCGCCGTCCCCCGCGTTCGTTCCGTTCACCCCGAACATCCGCGTGAACTCCGGGAATTCCACGTACCAGCAGCAGGTCGAGCCCACGATGGCGATCAACTCCCAAGGTCGGCTCTTCGTCGGGTGGAAGGAGGCGTTCACCCACAGCGGCGGCGGCCAGCGCGTCTCCGTCTCCTACTCCACGGACGCGGGGGCGACCTGGGCGCCGGACGTGTTCATGCCCCTCCACACGTATTCCCTCCAATCGGACCCGTGGCTCATGGTCACGGAGGACGACCGGGTCTTCTTCTCCCGGATCGAGTACGACAGCACGAGTTCCCAGGGCGGCATCGCGGTCACGAACACGACGGATGGCGTGTCGTGGGGCACGACGCAACTCCTCGGTGACAACTACTTCGCGGACAAGCAGACTCACGCGCACGATGCGGCCGGGAACCTCTACATGGTCTGGAACTCGGATGGGGGGTTCCCGACGTCGTACGACGTGGTGTTCTCCCGCTCCGACGACGGAGGGTCCTCGTGGACCCCGAAGGTCCGCGTGCCGGACAGTGCGAACGGCGCGCTCGGCGCATTCGTACGGATTGGGACCGCCGAAGAGGTGTACGTCACCTGGTGGTCGTGGATCTACGACGACCTGTACTTCGACCGGTCCCTCGACGGCGGGGTCACGTGGGGTCCGGATGTCCGCGTCAACGACATGATGGGAACTGCGGAGTCCCCGCTGAACGCCGATCCTCCGATCCTGCCGGCGATGGCGGTTGCGCAAAACGGCACCATCTACGTCGTGTGGAACGACTACCGGAACGGGCGGCCGGGCGGGGTGGCGAATGGGAACTTCGACATCATGTTCGCACGGAGCGAGGACGGCGGGATGACCTGGTCCCCGTCCCTTCGATTGAACGACGACACCACCACGGCTCGCCAGTGGATGCCGGACCTTGCGATCGATCCGTTCGGCGGCGTGCACGCCGCGTGGATGGACGACCGGAACGGCGGCCACGACGTGTACTACGTGAACTCCACGGACGGAGGCACGACCTGGGGTCCGAACGTGCGCGTGTCGGAGGTCTCCACGCCGCTCTTCTTCTGGCGGCCCGGGGACTACTTGGCTCTCGAATCGGACTCGAACGGCCACATCTACGTGGCCTGGACCGATGGGCGGAACGGGGACCACGACATCTACTTCGCACGTCTGGAGCGCACGACGGGATACGTGTTCGACACATCCCCCGCGGGGCTGACGGTGGAGATCGACGGGATCCGTCAGACCGCCCCGGTCGCCCTCACGTGCACCGTGGGCTCGCTCCACTCGGCGAGCGCGCCGTCCCCGCAGGGCTCCGGCGCCACACGCTACCGCTTCCTCAGCTGGTCCGATGGGCAGGCGCAAACGCACGGCTTCGGCTGTGACGCCCCGGGCGTCTACACGGCGTACTTCGCCACGGACCACGAGGTCACGATCGATACGGACCCGCCGAACCTGGAAATCGTGCGCGATGGAATCGCGTCCATCGCACCGATTACGACCTGGTGGACGGAGGGCGAGCCCCACGAGGTGGACGCGCCCTCTCCACAGGGCGTCGGCACCACAAGGTACCTCTTCGAGGACTGGTCGGACGGAGGCACACAGTCCCACCTCGTCAACACGACGGGTCCGGCGACGCTCGTGGCGTACTTCCGGACCCAGTTCCACCTCGCGGTCCAGAGCCCTTACGGGGTTGTCGCGTGTAGCGCCGCGGACTGCTGGTACGACGCGGGCGGCACCGCCACGTTCTCCGTCGCGCCCGATACCGTAGACGGGCCGACCGGCACGCGGTACGTGTTCCGAGAGTGGACCAGGGACGCCAGCGGGACAAGCGCGAGCGAAAGCGTCGCCATGGATGGCCCGCGGGACGTGACCGCCGTGTGGGGGACGGAACACCGCCTGACTGTCCAGAGCGCATACGGCGTCCCAACCGGCAACGGCTGGTACGAGGAGGGAACCCCCGCCACGTTCTCGGTGAGCCCTGTCGTCGTGGACGACGCGTCGGGCACGCGGTTCGCATTCCGGAGCTGGAGCGGCGACGCCTCCGGTTCCGCTCCCATTGGGAGCCTCGCGATGGATGCACCGCGGACGGTAACCGCGGTCTGGGGGACGGAGCACCGACTCACCGTGCAGAGCGAGCATGGGACCACGCAGGGCGAAGGGTGGTACCCCGCCGGCGCCCCGGCCACGTTCTCGGTCTCCCCCGACATCGTCGACGACACCACCGGCACCCGGTACGTGTTCCGAGAGTGGACCGGGGACGCATCCGGGACCGATCCGAGCGGCAACGTGGAGATGGACCGCACGCGCGACGTGGTGGCGGCGTGGACCCGGGAATACCGCCTCACGATTCAGAGCGACTTCGGGACCCCCATCGGCGCGGGTTGGCATGCGGCGGGCGAAATCGCGACCGCGAGCATCGAGGAGACCGTCGTGGTCAACGGGATCACGTACCGGTTCCTGGGCTGGAGCGGGGACACAACGGGTTCGGACCCATCGGTCGGCGTGTTGATGGACGCCCCGAAGACGCTCGTCGCGCTCTGGGAGGAAATCCCGCAGACCCCGCCGCGCGGGTCGGCCGTGGACCTCCCCGTGTGGCTCGCGGGCATCATCGTGGCGTTCCTGATCCTCGCGTTGTTCCTCTGGCGGCGTCGGAAGAAAGAGGAACCGACCGAGACGCCTCCGCCGGCCTGAGCAACCTTTATCGCCGGTCCCCGGTTGCCCGCGGGGGTTTCGTGGACTACGGGGCGCTTCTCAACGAACTGTACGCCCTCGAGCGCTTCGGGATCAAGCTCGGCCTCGACGTCATCCGGGACCTGCTCGGCCGCATGGGGAGTCCTCAGCGTGCGTTTCCCTCGATCCACGTCACGGGAACGAACGGGAAGGGGTCCGTGTGCGCGTTCCTCGCCTCGATCTTCCGCTCCGCCGGGTACCGGGTCGGCCTGTACACGAGCCCCCATCTCGTGAAGTTCAACGAGAGGATCCGCGTCGATGGGAGGTTGATCCGGGACGAGGAGGTCGCCTCGCTCTACGAGGACATCCGGGTCCATGCGGCCGCGATGGCGAAGGAGTCGGATACGAATCGACCGACGTTCTTCGAGGTGACGACCGCCATGGCATTCCGCCACTTCGCGGACACGCGCGTCGACCTGGCCGTGGTCGAGGTCGGGATGGGCGGCCGGCTGGACGCGACGAACGTCCTCACACCCGCGACCTGCGTGATCACGCGGATCGGCCTAGAGCACACGGAACACCTCGGGCGGACAGTGGAGCGGATCGCGAAGGAGAAGGCGGGGATCCTGAAGCCGAGCGTTCCAGCGGTCACGGTGGAACAACCCGCGCTCGGGGTCCTTCAGGCGAGGGCGGACGAGCTCCGCTGTCCGCTGACCGTCGTCGGCCGCGACGTTCGGTACGCGCGCGGGGGGTTCGGCTTGGACGGGCAAGAGGTCCGGATCGAGGACGGACGGGCGGTGACGGCGCACCTCGCGATGATCGGATCCTTCCAGCCGGAGAACGCCGCGACCGCGTACGCGGCGGCGGTGGCCGTGGGCGACCGATGGACGCTCGCGGACGGGGCGATCGAGGAGGGGTTGTCCGCCGCTCGATGGCCGGGGCGTCTCCAGGTAGCTCGGCGCGACCCCCTGGTCCTGGTGGACGCGGCCCACAATGCTCCGGCTGCAAGGGCCCTCGCGGAATCCCTCCGGGAACTGTTCCCGGGGAAGAAACTCACCTTCGTCGTCGGAATCCTGAACGATAAGGACGTGGCGGGGATGGCGGCCGCCTTGGGCCCCTTGGCGGCGAATATCGTGGCGACGCGGGCCAAGACGCCACGGGCGTTCGATCCCGAGGAGCTCCGGCGGGCGTTCGAGGCGTACGCGCCCGTCACGATCGTGCCCGACGTGCGGCAAGCGGTGACAGGGGCGATCGACTCCGCCGCGACGGGAGACGTCCTCGTCGTCGCGGGGTCCGTCTACACGGTCGGCGAGACGCTCGATATGCTCGGCGGATGGGAATGAGGACGGAGGAGACGGTCCGTCGTGTGTTTGCGGACCTGGAGCGTCGGTACGGCGCGTCGTTCCGTCGGAACCCGGGCACCGCCCTCGCCCGCGTGACCGCGGAGACCGAGGACCCCTTTCGGGTCCTGATCTCCACGATCCTGTCGCAGCGCACGCGGGACGAGAAGACGGAGGAGGCCTCCGCCCGCCTCTTTGCGAAGTACCGCACCCCCAAGGCGATCGCGAACGCCCCGCTCGCGGATCTCGTGAGTCGCATCCGGCCCGTCGGCTTCTACCGCCGGAAGGCGGCGAAGCTCCGGGAGGTCTCGCGGATCCTCCTGAGGGATTTCGGCGGTAAGGTGCCCCATGCGTACGACGACCTCGTCTCGCTGCCGCAGGTCGGGCCCAAGACCGCGAACTGCGTCCTCGTGTACGGGTTCGGGAAGCC
Organism: Thermoplasmata archaeon; assembly: GCA_035283165.1. Lineage (GTDB taxonomy): Archaea > Thermoplasmatota > Thermoplasmata > RBG-16-68-12 > EA-27 > EA-27. The sequence continues at coordinate 8,310 of DATEUK010000157.1, read as the reverse complement.
CGCGATCCCCGTGGACGTCCACGTGGCGGTGATCTCCCGCCGCCTCGGCCTCGCGCCGGAGGGGGCGAGCGAGGAAGAGGTCGAGGAGCACCTCGTCCGCGTCGTACCCCGAGACCTGTGGCTCGAACTCAACGAGCGATTCGTCCGGTTCGGCAAGGAGGTGTGCAGGACGAGCTTCCCCCGGTGCGAGGTGTGCACCTTCACGTCGTTCTGCCGGTGGTTTCGACGGAATCGGGGCAGGCCTCCGTCGGGCCCCTTAAGAGCCGACCGAGCATCCCGGCGCCGCCGATGAAGATCGCCCGCATCGAGTGGTACGGCAGGGCGCTGCCCCGTCGGGAGCGATTCGCGACGGCGACGCATTCCTCGGACGTCGCTCGCGTGGTCTTCGTCCGGCTCGATGCCGAGGGCACCGAGGGATGGGGTGCCGCCAGCCCGAGCGAGCTCACGGGGGAAACGCTGCAATCGGTGGTCGCCGCGCTGAAGGCCCTGCGGGAGGGCCTCCTGGGGCTTCCCCTGAAGCGGGGCCGCGACGTGGCGGACCGGATGGACCGGATCCTGCCCGGGAACCCGGCGGCGAAGGCCGCGATCGACATCGCCGCGTTCGACGCGATCGGGAAGGCCGGCGGCCTCCCCCTGTGCCAGCTCCTCGGCGCCGAACGGGAGATGATGATGACGGACCGCACGGTCGGCCTCATGCCACCGGAAGACGCGGCCAAGAAGGCGCAGGAATTCGTCGCGCAGCGGTTCCGCGCGATCAAGATCAAGCTGGACGGCGACCCGGACGACGACCTGAGGCGCGTCTCCCTGATCCGCGAGACGCTCGGTAATCATATCCTCCTCCGCACGGACGCGAACCAGTCGTACACGTACCGCCGCGCGCTCCAGTTCTCCAAGCAGGCGTACCCGCACGTCGTCGAGTTCTTCGAGCAACCGCTCCCGGCCGACGACCTCAAGGGGATGCAGGGGCTGACGGAGGCGTCCCCGATCCCGGTCATGGCCGACGAATCCGTGCTCACGCCCCAGGACGCCGCCAAGGTCGGGTGGGGGAAGAGCGCCCGGCTCGTGAACCTGAAGCTCATGAAGACCGGGGGCATCGCGCGCGCCCTCGAGGCGAACGCGATCTGCGAGTCCGCGGGGATGCCGACGATGGTCGGCTGCAACGCCGAGTCCGCGCTCACGATTGCGGCCGGGCTGCACTTCGCGCTCGCGCAGCGGAACGTCCGGTTCGCGGATCTCGACTCCCACTTCAACCTCGCGAGCGATCCCGCGCGCGGCCTGGCCTTCGACGACGGATACCTGCGGCCGTCCGGGAAGCCCGGGCTCGGCGTGGACGTCCGCCTATGAAGGGGGCGGCTTCGCGGCCGCGAGCGCCTGGTCCTGCTCCTGTTCCTCGAGGACTCGCGCCACCGCCACGACTTCGTCGCCGACGCCGAGCCGTTGGAGGCGCACGCCGCGGGCCGCCCGACCCTTCACCCCGATGTCGCTCACGGGGCAGCGGATGACGACGCCCTGTTTCGTGGTGATCAGCAGGTGCTCCTCGGGCTCGACGATCTGGACGGAGACCACGCGGCCCTTCGTGTACTTCGGGCTCGTGGTGCGGACGCCCTGGGACCCGCGCCGGGTCTTCCGGTACTGGGATAGCACGGTCCTTTTGCCATACCCGCCGCTGAGCGCTGTCAGCATCTCCGCCTTCGGGTCCTTCGACAGAGACATGGAGACAACCTCGTCGCCGGACCGCACGCGCATTCCCGCAACGCCCGCCGCCGCGCGGCCCATCGGCCGGACCTGGGAGAGCGGGAATCGGTTCGCATAGCCGCCGGAGGACGCGAGCACGACCTCCTCGTCCCCGTCGGCGACCTGCACGTCGATGAGTTCGTCGCCTGCGTTCAGCCGGATCGCACGGATCCCGCTCGTGAGGATGTGCTGGAACTCCGCGAGGCTTGTCCGCTTGACCCGCCCCTTCTTCGTCACGAACACGAGCGAGCGCTCCTGCCGGAACTCGCGGATCGGGATCATCGCCTCGACCTTCTCACCCGCCTCCAGCCGCGGGAGGAGGTTCACGACGGGCTTCCCCTTCGCGTACCGCCCGACGGACGGGACCTTGAACGCCTTCAGCTTGAACACCTTCCCGTGGGACGTGAAGAACATGATGTAGTCGTGCGTCGAGGCCACGAACAGGTTCACGACGAAATCCTCCTCCTTCGTCGCCATCCCTGTCACGCCCTTGCCGCCGCGCCGCTGCATCTTGTACTCGGACACCGCCAAGCGCTTGATGTACCCCGTGTTCGTGATCGTGACGACGTTGTCCTCCTCCGGGATGAGGTCCTCGATCTCCATCTCCTCCGCCCCGACGACGACCTGCGTACGCCGCTCGTCCCCGTGCTTCTCCTTCAGCTCGCGCAGCTCTCCCTTGATGATTTCGAGGATGCGCTCCTTCGAAGCGAGGATGCCCTCCAGGTCCTGGATCGTCCCCTCGAGCGCCTTCTGCTCGTCTCGGAGCGTTTTCGTCTCCAGGCCGGTGAGCTTGCGCAGGGACATGTCCAAGATTGCTTTCGTCTGGTCCTCGCTCAGCAGGTACCGCGTCATCAGCTGGTTCTGCGCGTCCACGCCGTCGCTCGCGCGCCGGATGATCCGGATGACCTCGTCGAGATGGTCGATGGCGGTGAGGAGACCCTCTGCGATGTGGAGCCGCTGGCGGGCCTTGCTGAGGTCGAATGCCGTGCGGCGGCGCACGACCTCGACTCGGTAGTCGATGTGTAACTGGAGGGAATCCCTCAGACCGAGCACCCTGGGAGCGCCGTCGACGAGGGCGAGGTTGATGATCCCGAACGTGGAGTCCATCTGCGTGTGGTGGTACAGCTGGTTGAGGACGACGTCCTCGACCGCGTCCCGCCTCAGCTCGAGGACGATCCGCATCCCGTCCTGATCGGACTCGTCGCGCAGGTCCGTGACGCCCTCGATTCGCTTCTGTTTCACGAGGAAGGCGATGGCCTCGACGAGGGCGCCCTTGTTCACCATGTACGGGATCTCCGTGATCACGATGCGCGCCTTGTCGCCCCGGCCCTCCTCGAATTCCGCTTTCGCGCGAATGCTGATCAGGCCGCGGCCGGACGCGTACGCCTCCGCGACCCCCGCCACGCCGTAGAGGATCCCACCAGTAGGGAAGTCTGGCCCGCGGATTGGCCCCGTCTCCGGGTTGTACAGCTCCGGGAGTTGCGCCGCAGGATTGTCGATCAGAACGACGAGGGCGTCGACCACCTCGCCCAAGTTATGGGGCGGGATGTTCGTCGCCATCCCCACGGCGATGCCGCTCGACCCGTTGACGAGCAGGTTCGGGAACTTGGCGGGAAGGACGGTGGGTTCCTTGAGCGTGCCGTCGAAGTTGTCCATCCAGTCGACGGTGTCCTTCTCGAGGTCCTGCAGCATCTCCTCCGCCGCCTTCGCGAGGCGGCATTCCGTGTACCGCATCGCGGCGGGTTCGTCCTCCGTGGAACCCCAGTTCCCCTGGCCGTCGATCAACGGGTATCGGAGAGAGAAAGCTTGGACCATCCGCGCGAGGGCATCGTACACCGCCATGTCGCCGTGCGGGTGGAAACGGCCAAGGCAATCGCCGACCACGCGAGCCGCCTTCTTGTACTGAGAGCCCGAACCCATCCCCAGCTCGCTCATCGAGTATAGAATCCGTCTCTGCACGGGCTTCAGCCCATCCCGCGCATCCGGGAGGGCCCGGCCAACGATGACGGACATCGCGTAGTCGATGTAGGACCGCTGCATCTCCTGCTCAATCGACTGCAGGCGGACGCGCGGGGTCTGCTCCTGTGCTTCGTCCGGCATCGTCACCTCAGATGTCCAGGTTGAGCACTTCCTTTGCGTGCTCTTCGATATATTGGCGGCGAGGGGCGACGGCCTCCCCCATCAGGACGGAGAACAGCGCGTCCGCGGCGGCTGCGTCCGCAATCGTCACTTTCTTCAGAATTCGCCGCGCGGGATCCATCGTGGTCTCCCATAATTCCTCGGCGTTCATCTCCCCGAGGCCCTTGTACCGCTGGTAGCCAACGCCCTTGTCCCCGAGCTGTTTCGCAAGGTCCTCCCGCTGACGTTCCGTGTACGCGTAGTGGACGTCCTTGCCCTTCCTGATCTTGTAAAGCGGCGGCTGCGCGATGTACACGTAGCCCGCGTCGAGCAGTGGGCGCATGTACCGGAAGAAGAGCGTGAGGAGAAGCGTGGTGATGTGCTGACCGTCCACGTCCGCATCGGCCATCGTGATAATCTTGTGGTACCGCACCTTCGCGGCGCTGAATTCTTCGCCGACGCCGGCCCCGATGGCGGTGATGAGATTGCGGATTTCTTCGTTGCCGAGCATCTGGTCTAGCCGCGCCTTCTCCACGTTCAGGATCTTCCCGCGCAACGGGAGGATTGCTTGGAACTCCCGTTGGCGGCCTTGCTTCGCCGATCCGCCGGCGGACGGACCCTCCACGATGTACAGCTCCGACTTCGCCGGATCCCGCTCCTGGCAATCCGCAAGCTTTCCCGGAAGGTTGAACCCCTCGAGCAGCCCTTTCCGCCGCGTGAGCTCGCGCGCCTTCCGCGCCGCCTCTCGTGCCTGCGCTGCCAAGACCGCCTTCTGCATCGCCGTCTCGGCGACCTTCGGGTTCTCGAGCAGAAACTCTCCGAGCTTCTCGTACACCGCGGAGTCCACGATGCCCTTGACCTCGGAGTTCCCGAGCTTCATCTTCGTCTGGCCCTCAAACTGCGGCTCCGGGAGGCGCACGGAGAGAATCGCCGTGAGCCCCTCGCGCACGTCCTCGCCCTCCAGGCTCTCCCCGTTCTTCAGCCACTTGTTCTGCTTCGCGTACGCGTTCATCGCGCGGGCGAGCGCGGACTTGAACCCGATCAGGTGGGTGCCGCCCTCCACGGTGTGAATGTTGTTCACGAACGTGAACACGGACTCCGCGTACCCATCGTGCCATTGCAGCGCGGCTTCGATGAACGTCCCGTCGCTCTCCTTGGACAGGTAGATTGGCGCTTCGTGCAGCGGCGTCTTCGCGCGGTTAATCCATTGGACGTATTCGACGATCCCCCCGCCATACTCGAAGGAATCCTCCTTCCCGTTCCGGGCGTCCGCGATCGTGATCCGGAGCCCCTTGTTCAGGAACGCCAACTCGCGGAGCCGGGTCGCGAGGAGGTCGTAATCGAACTCCGTCGTCTCGAAGACCTTCGGGTCCGGTTTGAACGTGATCGTCGTGCCCGTGCCCTCCGCCGCCGCGACCGGCTTCAGGTCCTCGGCTTTGTCCCCTCGGGCGAACCGGATCCGCCACTCCTTCCCCTCGCGACGGATGCGGGCCTCCAGCCACTCGCTGAGCGCGTTCACGACGCTCAGGCCAACGCCATGGAGTCCCCCGGAGACGCGGTAGAGCTTGTGCTCGAACTTGCCGCCCGCGTGCATCTTCGACATCACGATCTCTGCCGCCGGCACGCCGTACTTCGGATGCACGTCGACGGGGATGCCCCGGCCGTCGTCGACGACGGTCACGGACCCGTCCGTGTTGATCGATACGTGGATGTTCTTGCAGAAGCCGACCATCGCCTCGTCGATCGAGTTGTCGACGACCTCGTGCACGAGGTGGTGCAAGCCCCGCGTGTCCACGCTCCCGATGTACATCGCGGGGCGCCGCCGGACCGCCTGCAGGCCCTCCAGGACCTGGATCGATTCCGCGTCGTACGCGACGGATTCGGACCCCTCGGTTGACATGCTTCGGACACCATTTCGGATTCGGAGATTACTCTCGAAATCGACGCGTTCAGACCCCGTTTCGGGGCCGATTTCTATATGGGTCCGAGGAGTATAAGCCTTTCGACCCTCATTTCTATGGAGAGAGCGGGGCGTCCGAGGCGGGTCTTTGCTTAAATACCCCCTTTAAATAGTAAAATGGCCAGACCCCCCGGCTGCCGAAGCTGAGAGCAAGACCGCCAGAAGAGCCCTCAGGGGACCTTCCAGCGGACCCCGGTTTTCGTGTCCTCGAGGAGGATTCCGCGCACCGCCAGGAGGTCTCGGATGCGGTCGGAAAGCGCGAAGTCCTTGCGGCTCCGGGCGTCCTCGCGGAGCTCCACGAGCGCGCCAACGAGGGACTCCGCGAGGCCCTCCGGCCCGGCCTGCCGCTGACGCCAGAGGCCGATGATCTGCCCGAACGTCTCGAACGCCGCCGCGCCCTCCGCGAGCGCCCCCTTACCGGCATGGCCCAGCGCGCGGTTCACCGCGTTGGCGAAGTCGAACACGGCGGCGAGGGCCTCCCGCGTGTTGAAGTCGTCGTCCATGGCGGCCTCAAAGGCCTCCAGAGCGACATTAGCGGCGGTGCGAAGCGGCCCGTCCCCGGTCCCCTCAGTAGGCGCGGATCGCATCTGCGCCTCGAGGTTCCGAATCGTCTCGGTCAGGCGTCCGTAGGCGGCCTTCGCCTCCTCAAGCGCCTCCCGGGAGTAGTCGATCGGGCTCCGGTAGTGCGCGTATACAAGGAAGAACCGCAGCACCTCCCCGTCGTACTGGGCGAGCGCATCCCTCATGGACCAGAAGTTCCCGAGGGACTTCGACATCTTCTCGCCCTTCACGTTCAACAGGCCCGTGTGCATCCAGTACTTCACGAACGGACGCTCCCCCGTGAACGCCTCCGCCTGCGCGATCTCCGCCTCGTGGTGCGGGAACATGAGCTCCGTGGCGCCGCCGTGGATGTCGTACCGGGAGCCGAAGTGGGAGATTGTGATCGCGGTGTCCTCGATGTGCCAGCCCGGGCGGCCTTTGCCCCAGGGAGAGTCCCACGCGGGTTCTCCGGGCTTCCGGGATTTCCACAGGGCGAAGTCCGCAGGGTTCCGCTTCCTTGCATCGACCTCCACCCGCGCGCCCGGCAAGAGCTCCTCCGTCTTCTGCCCGCTTAGCTTACCCCATCCGTCGAACGAGTCGACGGCATAGTAGACGTCGCCGCCGACGGCGTAGGCGTGGCCCTTCGCGATAAGGCCCTGCACCTGTTCGACGATTTCCGGAGCGTAGTCTGTCGCCCTCGCGAACAGGTTTACTGAAGTGACGTTCAGCTGCTCCATTGCGCGTACGTATTCCTCCCAGTAGGGGCGGATCACGTCCTGCCACGGGAGGCTTCGCTCCTTCATCGCGTCGACGATGTGGTCGTCGATGTCTGTGACGTTCTGCACGTAGAACACGGAGTACCCCTTGTGCCGGAGGTAGCGGGCGACGACGTCGAACGCAACGTACGTCTTCGCGTGGCCGAGGTGGGAGTGGTCGTAGGGCGTGAGTCCGCAGACGAACATGGTCACGCGGCGACCACGGAGGGGGACGAAATCCTCCTTCTGGCGTGTGATGGTGTTGTAGACCCGGAGGGGCATCGGCCGGCACGTACGGGCGGTGCGGTATTAACCCCTCGGGAGGAGGCAACAGAGGAACACACCTTATGGACACGGGACAGGCGACGATATCACATCACGAGCGCTCAGGCCCGCAGTGCTCGGTCCAAATCCTCCCGAAGGTCCTCAACATCCTCAATCCCGACGGAGAATCGCAGAAGGCCATCGGAGATCCCCCTCTTCTCCCGCTCCGGTTTCGGAATGGAGCCATGGGTCATCGAGGCGGGGTGCTCAATCAGGGATTCAACGCCTCCGAGGCTTTCCGCCAGGGTCACGACCTCGAGCCTCTTGAGGATGGATTTCGCCTTGGCGGAACTCCGGAGGACGAAGCTCATCATGCCGCCAAACCTGCGCATCTGCTTGGCGGCGATACGGTGATTCGGGTGATCCTTCAGGCCCGGATATAGCACGCGCGAGACCGACCTGTGTCCCCCCAGCCACTCCGCGAGCGCCTCTGCGTTGTCGCAGTGCCGCTCCATTCGTACCGCCAACGTCTTCGTCCCCCGCAGGATGAGGAAACAGTCGAACGGGCTTGGCGTCGCGCCCAGCGCGTTCTGGGCGAACTTCAGCTTCTCGAACAGCTCCCTGTTAGATGTGAGGACCGCACCGCCGAGGACGTCCGCATGGCCGCCCAGGTACTTCGTCGTCGAATGGAGGACGAGATCGTACCCGAGCGCGAGCGGACTTTGCAGATACGGGGACGCGAACGTGTTGTCCATGACGGAAATTGCTCCCGCCGCCCTTGCGATCTTGGCGGTCGCGCCCAGGTCCACGACCTTCATGAGCGGGTTCGTCGGCGACTCCATCCAAATCATCCGCGTGTTCTCCTTCACCGCGTCCTCGACGTTGGCGGCGTTCGCCGCGTCCACGAAGTCGCACTCCACGCCGTAGTTCGACCAGATC
>DATEUK010000156.1:0-39524 GCA_035283165.1 Thermoplasmata archaeon | reverse complement strand
CCCCCCAACCCGATCCGGGCTGATACAGCCGCGCCCACAAGGTGGAACAGGAGCAGGTGCCGATGACCGTGTCCTGCTGACTCCAGGCCGCGAGGGCCGTGCCCGAGCGGCTGGACCGCACCCGGGGAGCGGCGGCGTTGCCCTCTTCGTACGACTCCAGAAGGGTCGCCCCCTGCCAGCCGTCGTCTGCGACGTATCGGTTATACCAGGCATCAGCGTACGGCGAATCCGAAGGGGCGTCCCACTCCGACCAGACGGCGATCCCGTTCCCGTCCCCATCGACGGCGATGTCCGGCGAGCCAACGTAGCGGTTGTCCGAGCCGATCGGACCGGGGGTTCCCCAGCCTTCGCCGACGACGTAGCGGTTCGCCCAGACCTGGTCTCCGGGGCCTCCCGGCTGCTCGAGCTCCTGCTCCCACACGGCGATCGCGTTGCCGGCTGCGTCCACGGCCACGGAGGGAAACATCGCGTAGCCGAGGTTGTCCACGCCGATCCTCACCGCGGCTCCCCAACCCTCACCGACGCCGTACCGGTTCGCCCAGACGTCGATCCGCGTGACGTCGCCCTCTCGGTCCACCTGGTACCACACCGCGACCGCGTTCCCCGCGTCGTCCATCGCGACGTCGGGATAGCGCGCGTCCTCGGCGTTCGCGTCGATGACCTCAGGCGTGCCCCAGCCTTCGCCGACGACGTAGCGGTTCGCCCAGATGTCCATGCGGTCGCCGTACTGAACCCAGACGACGATCGCATCCCCCGAGGGATGGACGGCCAGGGACGGCCACCAGCCGTCGACGTTTCCAGGGGCGATGTCGACGGTCTCGGGATTCTGCCAAAAGCCCTGCGGCGACGGAAGCGGGGCGCCGGGAAGGGAAATTGGCGGGACGGACGCGGACACGGGTGCGGCAAACAGGAGGATGAGCACTCCGCTGACGAGGGGCATCCACTTCGCAGCGTCCCTGGGGGTGAGGGATCGCATCTGGCGGAGGGAGCGGTGTCTCCGCTATATCAGACTTTCGTGGACGTCGTCCGCGGGCGCAATCAGCTTCGTGGACATTGGACCGCGTTGCGGGAGAGGCTACGCTCGATCGGATTCCACGCGCGGACCGGCGGTCCCAGCCTAACAGAAAGCGAGGGGATATATCTCCGGAGCCTCGTCGGGAACGCGTGGCAGGGGCGGAGAACCGGAATGCGTGGACCGGACTTTCATGCGTCATCCTCGTTTCCGTGACCGTCCTGGGCCCCGTCCCCGCGGCGGCCTGCTCCTTCGCCGGCCCCGTGGATCTCATGGGATACGCGGTCCTCGCCGACCTTGAATCGGGACGCGAGCGGACGCTCACCTTCGAGCCCGTGTCCATCGGCGGGATGTGCGAGCCCACGAACGACATGGACATCCAGAAGGACGTGGCCCTGCTCGAGCTGTCCGACGGGGTCCGGCTGTTCACGCTCGACGGTGACCTGGGAGAGATCACCCTTCCCGGCCAGTTCCCGAGCGAGCCGACCCTCGACGGGGAGTACGTCTACTACCTGAACTCCGGGGACGGATCCTTGCGCCGGGTCCACTGGGGGACCCGAACGATGGACGTCCTGTTCGAGGGAATCCCCGACACCTTCGGCGTCGACGAGCTCCTCGTCGCCGACGGGATCGCCTCCTGGGGTACCGACAACCGGGTCTCCGTGTTCGACACCGCCACGAGGACTCTTCTCCTGAACGCGTCACGGATCCCGGTTCCGGACCTCTCGTTCGTCCCCGTGGGCCTTCACGCGGGTCGTCTCACACTGCTGGGCTCCGGCTCGGCCGTCAACGGGACGCTCGTCGTGACCTTCGATTGGGCGACGAATGAGACCGTCGCGATCGCGGAACTGCCGATGGACGGCGCGGACCCTGCCGCCAACCACGGGACCGCGGCGCAGGATGGCGATCGCCTTGCGTACCTCCACGACGGCCTGCACGTCCTGAACCTGACGTCGAACGCGACCACCGACTATCCCCGGCGGATCCCGGGAGTCAACCTGGCGTTCGCGGGTTCGCTGATCGCATACAACCGATACGAGACCACGCGGCCTTGGGATCTCGCGCGGGTCGGCATTGTCGCCATCGCCGTGATCGCTGGCCTCGTCGCGTTCGCGATCCTTCGGAGACCGCGTGCCATCGCACGCTAGCGCACGCTTTTATCGTGCGCTCCCGTTGCCACGATTCCGATGGAGTATGCGACCCTCGTTTCCTTCTACGAGAGGATCGAGTCCACGACGAAGCGCCTCGAGATGACGGACCTCCTCGTGCAGCTGTTCCGGCATGTGCCGCCCGAGGAGATCAAGGAGGTCGTGTACCTCACGGAAGGCGGCATCGCCCCGGATTACGCGGGAATCGAACTCGGGCTCGCGGACAAACTCGCGATCCGCGTCCTTGCGCAGGTCACGGGCCTCGAGAGCACGGTCGTTCAGACGATCGCGAAGGAGAGAGGGGACCTCGGACTGGTCGCGGAGATGGCGATCGCGGAGCGGCGTCAGGCTGCGATCGCCCCAGGGGAACCACTCACCATCCGCAAGGTCTTCGACAACCTCCTCGCAATTGCCCAGGCGTCCGGCGAGGGCTCGCAGCAGGCGAAGATCGACCGACTCGCGGAACTCCTGGGCGAGGCGGCGCCGAACGAGGCGAAGTACATCGTCCGGACAGTCGTCGGGAAGATGCGGCTCGGAATTGCGGACCGAACGATCCTCGACGCGTTGGCGGCAACATTCGCAACGAAGGAACAGAAGGAGGGAGTCGAGCGGGCGTACAACACGTGCTCGGACCTCGGGGAGGTCGCGCACGTCCTCGCCACACGGGGCATCGATGGCTTGGCGGCGGTGAGGCTCCAGGTGGGACGGCCCATCCTGTCCATGCTTTGCGAGCGGATCCCGACGCTGAAGGAGACGTTCGAGCGCCTCGGCCGTTGCGCGTTCGAGTACAAGTACGACGGGCTTCGGATGCAGGTCCACGTGTCGAACGGCGCCGTGCAGATCTTCTCCCGCCGCCTCGAGAACATCACCGCCCAGTTCCCGGAGATCGTGGCGGCGATCCCACCGGCGTTCACCGCGGGAGACGGGATCATCGAGGGTGAGGGGGTGCCCGTCGACCCGAACACGGGCGACTTCCTTCCGTTCCAGGAGGTGAGCCGCCGGCGGGGACGGAAGTTCGACCTGGAGAAGATGGCGGCGGACTTCCCCGTCACCCTCTTCCTGTTCGACTGCCTCCTCAGGAACGGCGAGGACCTCACGACGCGGCCGTACGAGGAACGCCGCCAACTCCTGCACGGGATCGTGCGGACGAACGACCGCGTGAAGCTCGGGCACCAGATCGTCACGGACGACGAGGCCGCCGCGGAGAGGTTTTTCCAGGAGGCGATCCAACAGGGGTGCGAGGGCCTCGTCGCGAAGGCCCTCGACTCCGCGTACGAGGCGGGCGCGCGCGGATACAAGTGGGTGAAGCTGAAGCGGGACTACCAGGCGGCGATGACGGACACGGTCGACCTCGTCGTCGTCGGCGGCCTCGCCGGTCGCGGCAAGCGCGCGGGCATGTGGGGCGCGCTCCTGTGCGCGGCGTACGCGAAGGATGCGGATCAGTTCCAGACCGTGTGCAAGCTCGGAACCGGCTTCACGGACGAGATGCTCGCCTCGTTCGCGGACCGGTTCGGACCGCACCGCCTGGAGCACCGCCACGCGCGCGCGGACAGCGCGATGGAGGCGGACGCGTGGTTCGCGCCCGCGGTCGTCATGGAGGTCCTCGGCTCCGAGATCACGCTGAGCCCCGTCCACACCGCCGCCAGGGGCGCGGTCCGCGAGGGCTCCGGGCTCGCGATCCGGTTCCCGCGGTTCACGGGGAGGTGGCGGGACGACAAGAAGCCGGAGGACGCGACGACGGTCGAGGAGATCCTCGGCATGTACCGCCGGCAGTTGAAGGCGGTGAAGGAGTGACGCCACGTCAGGCGTGGGTCCTCAGACCGCCGGGCGTCTCCGGCGGCGACAGCCCCCAGATTTCGAGGGATCGCGTCGGGACGAGCTCCTGACGCGAGGGGTCCACGGCGAACCCCAGGATTTCGAGCGCCGTCGCGCCCAAGAGAGATCGCTCCCCGACCCCGCCAAACGCGACCGGAACGATGCGCCGACGCTCTTGGACCTCGAGCTCGACGTATCCGACATCCCGTCGCGCAACGGTCCCGTCCCCGAGTTCGACTTCGACCTCGAAGGACGGCTGGACTCCGAGGGACTCGAGATCCCGGGCAGGAAGTTTGCTGAACGTTGCGCCAGTATCGACGAAGACCTCCGCCTCCCGACCGTCCGGAAGGCGGACTTGCACGGCAAACGTACCCATTGCATCCACCTCGGCCCTTAAAGTCCTTTCTTCGTAGTCTTGATCGTTCGCGGAACGTTAAACGGCACGCGTACATGCACGACCCGATTGACGCTCGCGGTAGCCCGGGAAAAGGCCGCAATCGTTCGACGCATCCTCGCGCTCTCGGGACGCGAACGGTCGGACCTCCAGCGATACCTCGGGTCACCGCATCCCGTGCTCGGCCTCTCCGTTCCCCACCTGCGCGGAATCGTGCGGGCGTTCCGGAAAGCGCACCCGGGGCTCACGGCCCCTGAGGTGAACGCCGTCGCGGCGGCGGTGTGGCGGGGAAGGACCTTCGACGAGAAGGCGGTCGCTATCGCGCTGATGTATGCGCACGCCAGCGCGCTGGACGAATCCTCGTGGAACCTCCTCGACACATGGGTCGACGAATGCGTGGGCTGGGGAATGTGCGATGGCATTGGCTCCGGCCCGATCGCAGAGATGGTCCGCTCGAAGCCAGCCCGTTTTCACCATTTGATGAAGTGGGCGGCATCCCCGAACCTCTGGCGGCGGCGCATCGCCTTGTATGCACTGCACGATTTCGTCCTCGCGAAGGATCTCGACAAGCCGTTCCAGCTGATCCTGAAGCTGCTCTACGACCAGGAATCTTGGGTGCAGCGCGCCGTGGGGACGTGGCTCCGCGAATGCTGGAAGCGCGACCGGAGACGGACGGAGTCGTTCCTTCGGAACCACGTGAAGGGCCTCCCGAAGGTCGTGATCACGGTCGCGACGGAACGGGGCCCGAAGGCGTTCCGCGAAGCACTTCGGAGAGACCGTTGATCGCAGCCTCTCGTCGAAGGGTTTATGATGTACTGTGTACGTGTACACATGCATGGCGACGAAGACGATCTCCGTCACCGATCAGGCCTACAAACGTCTGCGCGCGAGGAAAGGCCCCGATGAAAGTTTCAGCGACGTGATCATCAGGCTCACGGAGCGGAGACCCCTCACGGACTTCGCGGGCATGTTGAGTCACTCCTCGGTCGAGGCGATCCGGAAAGCCATTCGGGAGTCGCGACGCGAGCGGCGGGCCTTGGATGCACGATCATGATCCTAGAGACGAGCTTCATCCTCGATCTGTGGGATGGGGAACCCCGAGCCGTGGCGAAAGCGCGAGAGATTGTGGCCCGCGGGGAACCCGCGTACCTCCCCACGCCGGCGTTGTTCGAGCTTTGGGATGGCGTGGCGCGTTCCGACCGGCCCCGGGAGGAGACGGAGAAGGTGCGTGCGTTCGCGGAGAACTACGACCTGATGCCGTTCGGGGAGGACGATTCCCGGGAGGCGGGCCTACTCCTCGGGCGGTTGTCTCGTGCCGGGAAACCGATGGGCACGGTTGACGTCATGATTGCGGGAATGGCGAAGGCGCGCCGGGAAACCTTGCTGACGTCGGACCGCGGGTTCCGTCAGGTCGCCACTGAAATCAAGGTCGAATTCCCGTAGCCGGCGCCGAAGGTTTAATACGAAATCCTCGGTGCCTCTGCGCGATACGATGGCGGGCACCGCGGTCGTCGGCTGTCAATTCGGCGACGAGGGCAAGGGCAAGATCGTGGACGTCCTCGCGGAGGAATCCGACCTCGTCGTCCGGTTCAACGGCGGGGCGAACGCCGGCCACACGGTGCAAGTCGGCGACGAGCAGTTCGCCTTCCGCCTCCTTCCGAGCGGGATCATCCGGCGCGGCGTTCTGAACGTGATCGGCAACGGCGTCGTCGTGGACCCCGGGCAGCTCGTCGAGGAGATCGACGCCCTCCGCGCCCGTGGACACTCGGTCGATAGCCTGCGAATCAGCGACCGCGCGCACCTCGTGATGCCGTGGCACAAGACGATGGACGACCTCGAGGAGAAGGCGAAGGGCGGCATGGCGGCGGGGACGACCCGACGCGGCATCGGGCCTGCGTTCGAGGACAAGGTCGGGCGGTGGGGGATCCGGATGGCGGACGCCCTCGACGACGCCGTCCTCCGGAAGAAACTCGACTCGGTCTATCCCGTGAAGCTCAAGATGTCCCACGCCCTCGGAGGCCAGGACCGATTCTCCCTCGAAGCCGTGTTCAACCGGTACCGCGCGTACGCGGCCCGGCTGCACGAGTACGTCGCGGACACGAGCGTCGTCGTGCACGAGGCGATCCGGGACGGGAAGTCCGTCCTCTTCGAGGGCGCGCAGGGCACGCTCCTGTGCGTGGACCACGGGATCTACCCGTACGGGACGTCGAGCGCGTGCGTCGCGGGGGCGGCGACCGTGGGCGCGGGCGTCGGCCCCCAGGCGATCTCCCGCGTCGTGGGGGTCGTGAAGGCGTTCACCAGCCGCGTCGGCGAAGGGCCGTTCCCGACGGAGGTCGAGGACCCCGTCGCCTCGCACCTCCGGGACCGCGGCGGCGGGGAGTACGGGACCGTCACGCACAGGCCGCGCCGCGTCGGCTGGTTGGACCTCGTGATGCTCCGGATGAGCGCGCGGGTGAACGGGCTCACGGACCTGGCGGTGACGAAGATCGACGTGCTCGGCGGCCTGGAAACGGTGCACGCGGCGGTCGCCTACGGCCACCACGGGAAGAAGATCGGGGAATTCCCCGCGAATCTGCGCGTGCTCGCGGAATGCAAGCCCGTCTACGAGGGGATGAACGGATGGGAGGACCTGCCGGGGGAGGAGTGGAGGCGGATCGCCGCCGAGGGGTTCGATGCGCTCCCGAGGGCCGCGGGCGCGTACCTGCGGTGGATCGAGTCGGAGCTCGGCGTCCCCCTCGCGTTCGTGTCCGTCGGCCGGGGACGCGAGGACACGATCGACCTGCGGAAGAAGCGGACGGCCCCCGCCAGCAGAGCCGTGGAGGCGCCGACGCGCTCGAAGGCGGCGAAGTCGAAGGCCTCACGCCGCCGCCAGGCGGGATAGTTGCCCCACCAGCTCGCACGCCCGGCACAGGGCATCCGATGCAGGTTCTCCACACCGCCCGCAGGGTCGAGGCTCCCCCGATAGGAACCGTTCCTGGAGCATCGGCCGGAGCTGGTCGTAGGTGCTCACGATCGCGTGTCGCGTCCCCGGGGCGGCCTCCTCGAGCTGCGCGACGATCGCCCCGAACCGCCCTCGCTGCGCCCGGTCCGCGTACGGGCAGGTCGCCTCGTGGAACGGGATCCCGCGGAGCATGGCATACAGGTAGACCTCCTTCTCCGGGATCGTGCGCAACGGCTGGATGCGGGGGGCGAGCCCCGGCTGCGCGGTGTCGTGGGGACCGAGCCGCGCGAGCCGGTCCATGTCCGCCCGCGCGACGTTCATGAGGATCGATTGCGCGGTGTCGTCCAGGTTCAGGCCCACCGCCACGACGTCCGCACCGGCCTCGCGCGCGGCCCGGTTCAACGCCTGGCGGCGGAACGGTCCGCAGTACGAGCACGGGATCGCCGCCGGGTCGAGCGCCACGACGCGGTCCATCTCGAGCCCGACGGTCTCCCGGTGCGCGATCACGCGATGCTCGATGCCCAGCGAGGCGCAGAGCCGCCTTGCGGCGTCGATGCCGCCAGGCCGGTACGCGGCGATCCCCTCGTCCACCGTGACCGCCACGAGTTCGACGTCGCGCCGCGGAGAGACGATGTCGTGCAGGAGGACGGTGGCGACGCTGCTGTCCTTCCCCCCGCTGAGGCCGATCGCAATCCGCGTGCCCGGCTTCAGGTCGACCTGGCGGCGCACCTCCTCCTTCACGCGCCTCTCGACGAACCCGAGGAAGTGCTCCTTGCAGAGGTGGGCGCCGCTGTATCGGACCCACGCGACGGCGGGCGCGCCACACCGGTCGCACAACACGACACCGCCAACCGGATGGACGGTATTAAGGCCCGAGCCCGCCGGGTCAGGTGCCGGTGACTTGCAGGATGCCGTCGATCACGAACTGGACGCCGACCGCCGCCAGCAGGAGGCCCATGATGCGACCGAAGGCGATCGTGCCCGTGCGGCCCATCCGCCGGAAGATGCGGTCTGCGAACCGCAGGAGGAGGAACGTGATCATCACCGCCACGAAGATCCCGAGGAACACGAACGTCTTGTCGAACGGGTCGCCGGTGTCCCGGCTCATGTAGATCAGGACCGTGGTGATGGCGCCCGGGCCCGCGAGGAGCGGGATGCCGAGGGGCACGACGCCCACGGATTCCGCCTCCGCGTCGCGTCCCTTCTCCGTGATCCGCGTGCGCGACGCCCGCTGGCCTTGCGTCATCTGGAAGGCGGTCACGAACAGGAGGATGCCACCTGCGATCTTGAACGCGGGGATCGTGAAGTTGAACACCGCGAAGATCCACTGCCCGAAGAACGCGAAGACGCCCAGCGTGACGGTGGCGACGACGCAGCTGTTCGCGATCACGCGACGCTTCTGCTCCTCGGAGTAACCCTCCGTCAGGACCAAGAACGGCGCAATCACGCCCGGCGGATCGACGATCGCCACCAGGCTCAAGACCGCCGCGGCCCCGAAGGCGAAGTCGACCATGCGATCCCGTTGGCGGCGTGAGAGACGGCCAGTATAAGCCCGTTTGGACCCCGAGGCCCCGACTCACTCGGAGACGGCAGAAACTAGATATACGCCGCCAAACTAAGTTACAGTAATGCCCCTCGACCTGAAGCTCGACACGATGCGCCGCGGCACGGACCTGCTCAAGCGCGGGTTCGCGAGAATGCAGAAGGGCGGCGTGATCATGGACGTCACGAACGCGGAGCAGGCGGTCGTCGCGGAGCAGGCAGGCGCCGTGGCGGTGATGTCCCTGGAGCGCGTGCCCGCGGACATCCGTGCGGCCGGCGGCGTCGCGCGCATGGCGGACCCGCAGAAGGTCGTCGAGATCATGGACGCCGTCACGATCCCAGTGATGGGGAAGTGCCGCATCGGACACTTCGCGGAGGCGCAGGCGCTGGAGTCGCTCGGCGTCGACATGGTCGACGAATCCGAGGTGCTGACGCCCGCGGACCCGTACTTCCACGTGGACAAGCGGCGCTTCACGGTCCCGTTCGTGTGCGGCTCCCGCGCGCTCGGCGAGGCGGTGCGTCGGATCTACGAAGGCGCCGCGATGATCCGTACGAAGGGTGAGGCCGGCACCGGCAATGTCGTCGAGGCGGTCCGCCACATGCGGCTCACGAACGCGGCGGTCGCGGACCTCAAGGGCACCGACGACGACGGCCTCCACCGCGTGGCGGTCCACTACGCGAAGAGCTACGCGCGCCTCAAGGAGGAAGTCCTCGCCTCGATGGGCCTCCCCGCCAAGGTCGACATCCACGAGCGCATCTTCGGCGACGACACGCTCGAGGTCATCGAGGTCGCGATCCACGCGAACCTCAAGGAGGTCCGCGACCTCCAGCGCCTCCCTGTCGTGAACTTCGCCGCCGGCGGCGTGGCCACGCCCGCGGACGCCGCGATCATGATGCAGCTCGGGTGCGACGGCGTCTTCGTCGGGTCCGGAGTCTTCAAGTCCGAGAACCCGGAGGGCGTGGCGAAGTCGATCGTCGAGGCGGTCCACCATTTCGACGACCCCGCCGTGGTCGCGGAGGTCTCGAAGGGCCTTGGCCTTCCGATGAAAGGGGTCGAGATCAGCCAGCTCCCGGCGGAGGAGCGCCTGCAAGAGCGCGGATGGTAGCGGGCGCGTGACGCGAAGCAGGGTCGACCGGTACTGGGCCCAGTTCGTGGATGCGCTCCCCGAGGCGGCGCGACGCCCGCGCAGGTACGACTGGGTGTTCCACTTCGGCTCGAAGGCGTCGGCGCGGGAAATCGCGGACCTCGTCCTCCGGGGGGTTAAGACTGCGACCGGTTCCCTCAAGTGGGAGTATGACGCCAAAGGCAAGGGAATCCCGAAGCCGGGCGACCTCAGCGTCGTGACGGACGGGAGAGGCAGTCCGGAATGCATCATTGAGAACACAGAAATCCAGATCGTGCCCTTCGAGCGGCTGGACGGGCGGTTCGCTTGGGACAGCGGGGAGGGCGACCGGTCGCTGGAGGGACTGCGAACCATGTACTGGGACTACGTCGTCGCGGAATGCACGCGGCTCAGGCGCAGGGCGACGCGAAAGACCCCACTTGTCTGCGAGTGGTTTCGCGTGGTGTACAAGGAACCCCTTCGCGATGGTGCGAATGACGGCACCCATGGGAGGGGGACTCGGCGCCCGACGAACCCTCGCGCGGGCGGACGGTCACCTCCTCGATTGCGTTCGAGAGCACCGCGGAGTCGCTGACATTCTCGCGGCCATTCGCCGGACAGAACCCTCGGATCGAAATCAGTCAACTCGCAGGGGAGGCGCGCCTTCCGGAACGCGGCTGGTGATTGCCGCCAGGGCCGTCTCCATGAACTCCGTGCATCCCTCTCCCGTGAGTGCGCTCACCCTTCGGCGCGAGGTGGAGGAAGGCTTCATACTTGCCTCGACGGTCTTGTTCGGTCTCGCAGGCATCTCCAGGTCCCCCTTGTTCTCGATCTCGAAGATCATTGCCGTGGGAAACGCCTCGCGGATTTCCGCGAGGAGGCGCTCCTGAATCTCCATCGGCGCGCCGCACGTCTCCGTGGGATCGAAGAGGAATACGATCGCGTCCGCAAGGTGGCGGAGCGCAAGGACTGCCTGGCGCTCGACCGCGTTCCGTTCCGCCATCGGCCGGTCGAGCAGGCCGGGTGTGTCTACGACCAAGTACCGCCGATGCCGCCGCTCGAGGTGGCCCACCCCGAGCCCCTGCGTCGTGAACGGGTACGGCGCGACCTTCGGCTTCCCCGTGGAGACCGCGCGCACGAACTGGGACTTCCCCACGTTCGGATACCCTGCCACGACGATCGTCGGCATCTCCGTGTCGATATCCGGCACGCGGACGAGGTGCCCCCGCGCCTTCGCGAGCGAGAGGAGGTTCGGAGCGATCTGGTTCACGAGGGACGATACACGGCCGTAGGCGGCCTTCCGGATCCGTGTCGCCTCCGTGGGGTCCTTCGCCCGGCCCGCCGCACGGGCGCCTTGGCGGCAGATCCGAACGACCTGGTCTCGGCACCAGTCGATGGCGCCGAGATCGTGCTTCAGGGTCCCGACCCCGACGAGGAGGTCCACGAGCTCCCGCTGGAACTCCGGGAGGCGCTCTAGGCTCGGCACGGCTTCGACGTACTTCTTCAGGGTCGTGCCAATCGTATCGCCGACGGTCTGGATCTTCGCGACGCTCGCGCGGCGCGCCCGTTCAAGCCGATTCTGACCCTTGCCCGTCGCTTTCGCAGCCCGGCGGAGCGCCCGGTCCACGAGCTCCTGGGCGGTCGGCACGGTTGGAATTGGGAACACGGGTCCTCCATGCCCTCTCGGTCTTTAAGGCGTCGTCAGCACACGGGGGGCCCGATCAGCCACGGAAAGATCGTCAAGGCGAGGATAAAGAACAGGGAGACGCGACTGATCCCCGCAAGGAAGTTGCACAGGATGAAGCGGCGGCGGTCAATCGTATGCCCTTCCGCATTGAAGAGGGCGTAAAAGTACAGGACCGCCGTGTCGGACATGAACGGGATGCTGAGGAGGACGAACATGCCGAACGTTCCCGTCACGCGGACGAACCGCTCGAAGGCGTTCATGATCCGCTCGATGATTCGCGACCGCTGCGACCACCGGTGCATCGCGGCTTCGACCTTCAGGCCCAGCCAGAACACAAGCCACGCGCCGACGGCCTTTCCCGACGCGACCGCGAACACCGCCGCCATGAACAGACCCAGGTCCGATCGGAAGAACACCAGGACGAGCGCAATCTCGACGGGGATCGGGAGCACGATGGCGATCGCGATGGAGAACAGAAAGACGATCAGGAAGTAAACGAGGGGATTCGTGAGGAATCCGCACAACACCTGCTCGAACGTGGCCACGGGACCATCCCGAAGCTGGGACCGCTTATAAAAAGGGGTATCTAGGAATTCCCAGGGGGAACTCAGGCCATCGCCGCGAAGGCGGGGCCGAGCTTGGCGCGGTCGATCGGCCGGAGCTTTCCATCGGTCGTGAGGAGGACGACACGCGAGTCATCCCTCTCGGAGGCGACGCGGTATCCCAGCCTCGCCGCCAAACGGTCCGCGAACTCGCGAACGTCCGCGTGGCTCGGCATGTTCTCGACCTTCAGGCGCAGACGGGACTCGCCGACGAACATGTACGCCTTGCACTCGATGAACATCGGCTTGGCGCAGGAGTCGAGCGCCGCGTACTCGTCCTCCCACCCGAGATTCCAGCCGCCGACGAGCGTGTGGCGGATGACGGTCCGGGTCTTCAGCGTCGGCAGGAGCTCGAGCGTCTCACGGAGCTTCCGCCACTCGTGGTCTGACTTCGGCGCCATGAGGCGGCGGTACACGTCCTCGTTCGGCGCCGCCACGGTGACGTACAGCTGCGTCGGGAGGCGATCCTCCGCCGCCAACCGCCGGAGTACCGCGGGCGTCGTGCCGTTCGTGACGAGGAACGTGGTCATCCCGCGCGCATGGTACTCGTCGATCATCTCTCCGAGGCGCCGGTAGAGCGTCGGCTCCCCGGTCAGGGAAATCGCGACTTGATTCGGGTGGAGGGACTCGATGAACTGCTCCCTCGGGACGCGCGGATCGCCGCCAAAGCCGGAGAGGAGCTTTCGCTGCGCCTCGATGGCGCCATCGATGATGAACTCCGGATCGTCCGCGAGCTGGAGGGCGTCGGAGCCCCACTCCTGCGCACGCCAGCAGAACAGGCATCCCAGGTTGCACGCGTCGACGGTCGGAGTCATCTGCAGGCACCGGTGCGACTCGATCCCGTAGAACGTCTCCTTGTAGCAGCCCTGCCCGTGGATCAGCTTGTTCTTCGCCCAATGGCACACCTTCACGCCGCTGTGCTCGCCGACGATCCGGTACCCCTGGCGCTCGAGGATCTCGCGCTTGGCCGCTTCCACCATGCCGCCATCCGACTCCCTGGCGCTCTTAAGATGCTTTCGCGCCCCAAAGCTTAGGCCCCCTTGGGAGGATGGCGCAAGGGCATGACGAACGGGGAGGCGACGGTCATCCTCGTGGCGATGATGGCGAACATGCTCGCCATCGTCCTCGCGATTGCCCTCTATGCATCGCGCTACAAACGGGTTCCTCCGGGCCACGCGATGATCATCTACGGGCGCCGGACGCGCTCCGGTGGCGAAACGTTTCGGGTCCTCACCGGAGGCGGCAGGTTCATCGTCCCGATTATTGAGAGCTACGAGTTCCTCTCGCTCGAGCCGTTCGACATCGATGAGGTCATCGACGGCGTCGTCGAGGACGTGAGAGACCCCGCAGGCGCGCGACTTCTGCGCGTGCAGTTGCTCGCAACCACATGTTTGTCCGACGATCCCGAAGGCGTCCGGATGGCCGCGAGGAATTTCCTTCACCACACAAGGGATGAGCTGAGACGGATCGTGGCGAGAACTCTCGAGGGCCACGCGCGGGGGCTTCTCGGAGCGGGCGGACTCGCCGGTGATCGTCAACTATCGGAACTCGTCCAGGAGGCCGCGGAGGCCGACTTGGGGAAGGTGGGGATTCGGGTCGTCACGGCCTCCGTGATCCGACTCGGACCGAGCGATGGTGCGGCGGGTCTCCTCGCCACGATCGAGGCAATCCAACGGAAGCTGAGCGCGCTCGAAGCGCGACTTGGGCGGGTCGAGCAGCGGCTGCCTCAACCGGAGAACCGCAAGGGTGCGAGGTCTCGCACGGGACAGCCCACCAGGCGGTAGCTCGCGTCAGGAACCTTCCTCGTCGAACCTTGCGAGGGCGCGTCGACCCGGCTTCTCCGCCTCTCCGCCGACCTGCACAAGCTCGCGGACCTCCTTGCTGTCCTCGTCCGCGTCGAGCAGATACGCGAGCTCTTTCTCCGAGAAACGGAACTCCGCCGCCATGGCGCTCCGAAACCCGGGATCCTTCCGGAACAGCTCCTTGAACGCCGGCAAGACGTCGAGCCACGTCCGCCGCCACGACGCGTGCACCCCGCCGCCGATCTTCCGCGACACGCTTTCCATCGTCGCCCGGAGCCCGCGGGTCCGCGACCGCTTCATGAGCCACAGCGGGAATCGATACTGCCCCCCCGCCCAGCGACCGCGGCGCGCGGTCGCGACGCCGGCCGTCATCATCTCCGTGGCGTACGACCAAAACCGGTACACTTGCGTGCGGCGGGCGCGCCTCAGGTACGTGTCCGCCCGCGCAAGGCGCTCGTACCCTCTGGCAAGGTCCGCAGGGTCTCGGTACTCGTACGGGAGATTCTCGTCGATCCAGAGGATCAAGCTCTCGGGATCCTCATCCAGATTCGCCGCGGCCCGGCGCGCCCGTTCCCCGCTCCCGCTCTGGAGGATCTCGCGAACCGCCGCCCACACGTCACCCTCCACGTCGCGGTTCCCCAACATGCGAACGTCCGCAGCGCTCACCTGCTTGCGTCCCTCGGCGATCGCCTGCAAGTCGTTGAGCGCGGATCGGAGATCGCCCCCCGCGTGCTCCGCGATCGCGTCCAGCGCGTCCTCCGGGAGCGAAACGTTCTCCGCCGCCGCCACCCGCTTCAGCGCGGTCTTCACCGCCGCGGGCGTGAGTCGCTGCCACCGGATCTGCTTAGCGAGGGACTTGATCGCACCGGAGCGCCGCGATAACTCGTAGTAGTCGTTGCAGATGAGGACGATTGGCTGGCGGGCCCGCCGGATCGTGTCGACGATCGCGCCGACGCCGCCAAAGTCCTCCCGCCCGAACAAGTTGTCCGCCTCGTCGAGGATGATCAGCGTCCGTTCCCCCTCACGCGCATTCAGGAACTCCCCCGTGAGGGCGAACGTGGATGTCGTTGCGCCTTGCAGCGCGACCTTCTGCACGGCCTCTGCGTTCCGCTTGTCGGAGGCGTTCATCTCGACGACGCCCCACCCCATGTCGGCTGCCAACGCGAGGGCGGCGCTCGTCTTCCCAATCCCGGGCGGGCCGGAGAGGACGACGGCCTTCTTCTCCGGAAGCTTCTTCTTCCACGATTCCGCCCATCGCTTCAACTCCGCAATCGCGGTAGGATTGCCGACGACGTCCTTGACCGATTTCGGGCGGTGCTTCTCGGCCCAGTCCACAAAAGCGGCAAGGGTGTCGGGGGGATAAGGGCGACGGACGAAAGAGCTAAAGGCGCCGGTCTCGTTCCCCACGCGGGGGTCCCTGCATGCTGTGGATGAATAGCGGAAACGTCAAAGAAGGCCGGATGAAGGAATTCCAGGAGTGGACGAAGAAGAACGAGAAGCTCCTGCAGAAGTACGCCCCGCCGGGATGGAACTACCGCGGCACGTACGCGTACGTGCTCGGCTTCGGCCGGTTCGGCGTGGCGGGGATGTGGGAGTGCCAGAACTACGGCGACTTCGACAACCTGCGTAACCACGAGGACAAGAATTGGATTCGCCTGAACGAGGAGATGATGGACTTCTTCGACCCGACGAGGGGCGAGGCGGTACTCCTCCGCGAAGTCGGAGACACGAAGATCACGGAACCGAAGAGGCCGAGACCGTAATCCGTCCATACGTCTGCAGACGGTCCGCGACGCGGTCCTTCCAACGTGCTAAGCCATAGCACGAACCAGGCCGGTTTAGGACCCACCTAGACGAATCGCACGTGTCACGTACCGGCGAGAGGATTCACGCTCCCACCTAGACAGCTCGAGAAAGGCCCCTCGCGGTCATTTCGGCCGGGATCCCTCGTAGAGATCGCACAGCTCGCGCAGGAACTCGTCGTACGTCCTTCGGAACTTGAGGCGGTAGAGGCGATCCCGCGTTTCCATTGTGACCTGGATCGTCGTGATGTCCGTGCGCTTTGTTGCCATGGCTGTGCATCCCGATGGATGGGCACGCTATTGGAACTATGGATTGTCAAGACGGAGGGGGTCGATTCGGTCTACCGTTTTTCACCGCGGTGGCGCTTCGCTTCTGCCCGGAAGAGCTTCGACTCCGGCTTCTGATCCGGTCTCCGGATCCGACGTTCCATCGCCACCTGCACATCGGAGAACGCCTCCGGATCCACGATGCGCCGGTGCTTCCCGGGCTGCAGCGCGCCGCCCTTCTCCCGGACGAACCCGGCGTACAGAGGATTCCTGAGGATGTTCGCGACCGTCTGACTAGCCCACTCCTTCCCGGTTTTCGTGTGAATCCTCGCCTGGTTGAGCTCCCGACAGATCTTCGCGACGCCCATGCCCTTCTGGTACATCTCGAAGATCACGCCCACGGTCTTCGCCTCCTCCGGCCTCATCGCGAGGCCACCGTCGCGGAGCTCGTACCCGAACGGTCGAGTGAAATCGAGGAACCCGCTGGAGGGCCCCGCCGCCAAACCGTGTAACTCGATAGCACGTATCACGACCTTCAGGTCGAGCCGGCGGTCCACGCACAGTTTTCGGAGCGCCTCCTGCTCGTCCCGCGCGTCGTAATGCGAGATCATCTCCTTCGCGGAGCCGAACCTCAGAAAGACCTCGCGGAAGACAATCGGATCTTGCGGCGCGACCTGACGGCACTGGCGGCAGAGGGTGACGGTCCTGGTCCCCTCCATGGTCAAGCTTGTTAGGCTCGACCGCCCCCAGCAACGCTCGCAGCGGTCCCCGTTCCCCGCCATCTACGCCTCCGCCTCAGCCTTCGGGACATCGAACGCGGGTTCGAGCTTGCGCGCTCGGACGGCGTCCCATGTGGAATCGTCCACGATCGGCGGGTGATCGTCGCTTCTCTCCTGTCCGTCCCAGCGGATCCTCCCGATGTAGACCGGGTTGCGCAACATGTACCGCAGGCCGGACTTGCTCCATTGGCGACGCCTCTGCGACGGAACCCCCTCGTCATTCAATCCGGCGGCGATCCCGCTGAGCGTCGCGCCTTCCGCATATTCCCGGAAGATGCGCTCCACGATGCGCGCCTCCTCCGGCCTAACGAGGAGCCGGCCCTCGACGTAGTCGTATCCGTACGGGCGTCGGAAGCCGAGAAGTCCCTTCCCTTGCTTGTGCTTCTGCGCCATCCCCATGTACACTCGCTCCCCGATTTGTTCGGACTCGAGCTGCGCGATGCGCTGGATGATGTCCATCACGAACCGGCCCATGGCGGTGGACGTGTCGAGCGACTCCGTCGCGGACACGAAGTCCTTGCCCCACCGCCGGAGATCGTCCATCATTTCCATGAAGTTCCGCGAGTTGCGGTGAATCCGGTCCATCTTGATCACGAGGATCTTGTCCCAGGAGTCGCGTCCTTCCATCATCGCATGGTACGCGGGCCGCTTCACGTCGCGTCCGGAGTGGCCGTCGTCCACGTACTCCTCGGAGACAATCCACGTTTGCGCGCTGCAGAACGCACGCAGCCGCTCGCGCTGCGCGTCCAGCGAGAAGCCTTCCTTCGCCTGATCTTCCGTCGATACCCTAGCGTAGAGCGCGACTCGACTACTGCCCATCCCGCTCGCCGTATTCCGGCCGCTGCATTTAAAAATGTGCCCGCACAAAGTGGCAACACCACCGCCTCGATGGAAACGCGGACCACGAAATGGATGCGGTTTAGTAGACCTCGCGACTTGGAACGTTCAGCTTGATTCCGCGAAGATTATTCTAGGTCCTACGTAGACTGGTGTTTTCCGGTCACGCCGGACGATATCTCGACGACATGTCGAGCGAGGTTCCAGCACGCGCGGAGTTCAAGAAGCCCACGCGGCGAGAGCCGCAGAAGGACCCAACATGCGAAGGAAGGACGAAGGCGGTGTGTCTCCGGTGATTGCGACCATTCTAATGGTCGCGATTACCGTGGTGTTGGCGGCGGTGCTGTACGTGATGGTGTCGTCTTTCATCGGAGACGGTGGGGACAGAAAGCCGATCGTCAGCACGGCCGCCGGTGAGTGCGGGACGGATTGGTGCGAGGGCTCCATCGCGGGCACGAATGGGAACCACGCCCTGGCGCGGTACAAGATCACCGTGCTCGCGGACGGCGTGCAGGCGATTGCGCCGACTCCCTTGGCGGCGGGGCTGAACGTGAGCGGCGGCGGACTCACCCTCCGCTACACGGACCTCGGCGCCGACGGGATCCTCAACGCGGGTGACACGATTCGCCTCAGCGGGATGCAGCCCGGCGTCTCGTACCGCGTCGCCCTGTTGTGGCACGACGGATCGGAGCTCCGGTCCCTCGTGTTCGACAGCTAGGGGGCTCAATGCCCCCTCTTTTTCTGTCGCATAGAGGAGCCACTACGACGCGGCACCCCGTTCCCGCAGGAGCCGGAGCACCTCGTCGCGATCCCTCACCGCACCCAGGTTCTCGAAAATCGAGAGCGCCTGCCGGAGATGGTCAACCGCGCGATTCCCCGCGAGCAGACGTCCGAGATTCCGATGGACCTCGCCCATCTGCCATTGGAAGCCGAGCTTCTTGGACAAGGTGAGGCTTCGATCATAGAACTTCGCCGCGTTCGCCTCCTCCCCCTTCCTCCGGTACGCCTCCCCGATGTTGTTGTAGAGGATGGCCACGGTCCGATAGTCCCCGAGCTCTTCGCTGAGCCGCAGGGCGTCGGCGTAATCCGCGAGCGCACCGTCCACGTCGTCCCGCTGCCAGCGCAGGATCCCCAGGTTGTTGATGGCGCCCGCGACTCCGGCGGCGTCACCCACGGCCTCGTACGCCGCCCGGCTCCGGCGGTACAGGTCCGCAGCGGCGTCGAGATTCCCCGCCTGCCACTCGAGGATCCCTAGCGCGTTCAAGATCCGGGCGACCACGGCGGAGTCCGTGTCGCCCACGATCGCCAGGGCGCGGTCGAACAGCGTGCGCGCGGCCTCGAAGTCCCCATGGCGGTACTCGATCACGCCGAGCTCGAGGACGGCGCGCGCCTCGCTGCGCCGGTCGCCCATGTCCTCGGCGAGGGAGCGAGCCTCGTCGAAGGTCTCTCTTGCGGAGGGCCATTCGCCCCGGACGGACAGGATCTCGCCCCGAAGGAGGAGGAGCGAGACGCGATGAACGGGCTCCAGGGCACGAAGATCGAACAAGCCGAGGAGTCGGAGCACGTCGTCCTGGAGTCCCTTCCCCGCAAGCGCGCGCCCGATCCCGCCGAGGAGCGTGGCCGCGTCCTTCGGACGCCCCGCGTGCAGGAGGTGGAACAGCATCTCGACCCGCGCCTCCGGCTCCGAGCGGGCCTCGTAGTGCGAAGCCGCGATCGCATGAAGGCGCAGCCGCTGGGCCGTCGTCAGGCGGGAGTAGAAGAACTCGCGAAGAAGGTCGTGCATGTCCACCGTCCCGCCGCCAAGGCGGACGAGGGAACGTTCCGCGAGACCCTCGAGGCGTCCGACGTCGCCCACCTCGGGCGCGATGGCGTCGACGGCGACGGGGCCACGGTGCACGGCCAGCGATGCGAGGACCTCCTGTTCCCGGACATCGAGCCTGGCGGCGACCTCCTCCCGCAAATACGCGCGGACGTCCGTCATGCCCTCGCCGCCGGAGGCCGCGATGAGTTCCAGGAAAAGGGGATGGCCTCTCGTCGCCGCCACGAGGTCCGCACGCCGCTCCAGGGGGACGCCCCGATCCTCGAGTAGGCGTAGCGCGCTCGCTTCGTCCAGGCCGCTCAGCTCAATCTCGGAAACGAGCCCCTCGAGGGCGACCTCACGGCGCGAGTAGAACCCGGGGATCCGGCGACCCGCGACGACGACCTTTCCACGGCCACCCGCGAGTGCGCGGACGAGCTGGGCGAGCAAGGCGGGGAGCCCGTCGGGGGCCTTGTGCACGTCGTCGAGGAAGACGAGCAGGGGGAGTTCGCGCGCCTCCGCCGCGATTCGGGTCAGCATGTCCTCGATGGGGACCGCGTGCTGCAGGTCGACCCCACGTCCCACTTCGCGAAGCTTGGCGGCGATCCCGGAGAGGATCCGATCGGCGGTCGTCCACTCCGTCACGCGAATCCACACGATCACGGCCGAGTCTGCGCCCTCCGCGAGGCGCACGAGGAACGAGGTCTTTCCCACGCCGGGGAGCCCGCGCACGGTCAGGCACACCGCCGACGAGCGCACGAACTCCCGAGCCGCGGCGAGTTCCCGGGATCGTCCATAGAACCGTCGGGGGGACGCGCTCGCGGGCGGGGCGCGCGCCCGCGATGCCTCGAGGTCGAGCACGCCGTCCGTCGCGGCCAGCGCGAGATCGAGAAGCGTCGTCCCACGCGGAGCAAGCGGCAGGGCCTGCGAGAGCGGCACGACCTCATCTGTCCCGGTGGACCTCACGCGCACGCGGGTCGCGGCGATCCGCGTGCGCAGGGCCTCCGCCGCCTGGGCACCCACGGGCGTGAGCACGTACACCTTCCGCCGCCGGCCACCCGCCTCCACGTGCGCCATCCGCTTCGTGATCAAGCTGCGCCCTTCCATCTCGCCAAGGACCGCGGATACGTGGCTTCGCCGCACGCCAACCGCGAGGGCGATCCCCTGCTGGGTCATCTCGAAAGGGACCTCGAATCGCTCCGAGCGTCGCACGTACGTCAGGAGGTGGAGCAGGATGCGCTCCTCCGCGGTCAGCATCTCGCTCGCCGAGCGGCCTTTGGCGGTAAAAAGGTGCGGGCGACTTGTCGGCGCACGTTCTTGAGGGCGGGGCCCTTCCACGACCCGTGGGCGTCGACGCGCTGCCGCCGGCCCTCCGGGGCTCGCTGAACGCCGTGGTCCGCGCGTGCGGGGACGCCTTCGGCCCGCACCTCCGATGTGTGATCGTGAAGGGCTCTGCGGTGAAGGGCGACTTCCTTCCCGGGTATTCGGACCTCGACGTGCACGCGTTCGTCAGTCCCGAAGTCCTGATGTCCGACCGAGCGCCGAAGCTCGAGTACGCGATGCGGTTCCAGGAGGCGATCGGCGGCCTCGAGCCCCGCGACGCCGGCGCAAGTCAGTTCCAGGTGTACTTCCTCCCCACGGATCGCCCGCCGGAGGACTGGGCGCCGGCGGTCCCGGGGAGCTACGAGGTCGTCTACGGAGAGCCTCCGGCGGCGCTCGTGAACTGGCGGGACTTCGATTACCAGGGCCGGGCGAAGCAGGCCCTCGCGAGCATTCCGGGCGACGTGCGGACGCTGATCGAACGGACCCTCGACAAGCCCAACCGATCGCTCGGGGCGTGCGTACGCCTCGCGGGGACGTTCGTCAAGGGCCACGCCTACTCCGCCGCGATTGTCGCGGCTGGGGACGCCGGACGGGCGCTCACGATGCGGACCTCGGAGCTCCTCCAGTTCCTCGAGGACACGGATCCTTCCTTGGCCGCCGTCCGCCGGTTCTTCGACTTCGCCGCAGGTTGGGACCGGGTCGAACGGGAGCCGGCATACGCGCGGGACGCGTACCGGGCGGCGATCGAGGCGCTCGAGGCGATCCAACGCTGGGCGGCGTCGCGGATCGTCTAAGGAGCGCGAGCACCTTAAGGCGAATTCAGCCGGACCCGCTGCATGCCGCCAGGGCGCGCCGCGCCGCATTCGCGACCGCGGGACGGCGATCGCGCAGCGCGCGAGTCAGCGCGGCCACGGCCCGCGGATCGCGGAGTTCGGCGAGCGCGTCGGCAGCGGCCTGACGGACGTACCACTTCTCATCCCGCAGGGCACGGACCAAGGCCGGCACGGCCTTGGGATCGCCGAACCGTCCCAGCACGCCCGCTGCCAGCACCCGCACGCCTCCCGACTCATCTCGCAACAGGCGCACAATTCGGGGCACGGCCTCAATCGCCCGAAGCCGGAGGAGCGCAAGGGACGCGGATCTGCGAACGACCATGTTGGGATCTTCGAGCGCGTGCATCAGGGTCG
This sequence comes from Thermoplasmata archaeon, assembly GCA_035283165.1. GTDB lineage: Archaea > Thermoplasmatota > Thermoplasmata > RBG-16-68-12 > EA-27 > EA-27. Next base: position 17,485 of record DATEUK010000156.1, on the reverse strand, counting down.
GGACCGCCCTCTGGCTGTCCAACAGACCCAACGCATCCGCTGCGGAGCGGCGTTCGACGGCGGTCTCCGCGGACCGGAGGACGCGCAGGAGAGGTTCCTCCGCGTGCCCCTTCGTCGACGCAAGCAACTCCACGGCCTGGTTCCTAGCGGTGTCGTACCGCCAACGGAGCGCGGGCAGGAGCGCTGCGATCGCTGCCTCGATCTCGCCCGTTCGAACCTGCGTCCTGGCGATGCGGATCGTTCGCCGCCAATTCCCGGGTGCCCGAGGCATCCGAGACTCGAACCGCCGTGCCGGTAATCAAGGGTTCGGTCGTGCCGAAAAGGGTTAGAACCCGTGAGGCCGTAGCGGCGACAACTTCCATGGCGTTCCTAGAGCGACTCCACGACTTTCCCCTCGTGCTCGAAATCGTGCCGCCCCACAAGCGCGCGAACGAGACATCCGTGCGGAAGCTCGTGCGCCGCACCGAGGACGCCGTCCGCATGATCCCGCACCTCGACGCTGTGAACGTGCCGGAGATCCTCGACGAGAACCACTCCGGGATGCCGTTCTACCGAAACATGGACCCTCGGCGATTCGCGAAACACCTCGCTGACCTGCCCGTCGAGCGGATCGTGAACAAGGTCGTTGTACAGCTTCCCGGGATGGCGGGGTTCGACGGCTGGCTGAAGGAGTCGCTCTACGGGTACGGACTCCAGAACTTCGTGCTCGTCGGCGGCGCAAGCAGCCGAATCCGATACCCCGGACCGACGGTGCCCGAGACGAACCGGCGGCTGCGAGAGCTCACCGTGGGAAATGCGGACGTCGCCCTCGGAAACATCCTCATCCCGGAGCGTCCGGGCGAGGTCGAGCGACTTCTCGGGAAGACCCTCACGGGGTGCCGGTTTTTCACGACCCAGGTGCTGTTCGAACCGGAGCCCATCGCGACGGTCTTGCGGAAGTACGGGGAGACGTGCGCGTTCGAGGGGGTGGAGCCCGCGACCGTCCTCCTGAGCTTCGCGCCCGTCGCGGACTACGAGGACGTCGAGTTCCTCGTGTGGCTCGGCGCGACGATCACTCCGGAGACGGAGGAGCGGCTTCTGGCGGCGGCCGCCGAACCCGGGATCGCCTCCCTTGAGGTCGCACGGTCAATCTTCGCGAAGGTCCGAGAGGCGATTGGGACGACGCCCCGCCCGATCCCGATCGGGGCGAACGTCGAGGAGATCTCGACGCACAACTTCGAGCTGGCGGTGAGGATGGCACAGGAAGTTCCGGCGTGGAGGGACGCGAAGCCCTAGCGATCAAGGCCCGGTTCGGCATCCGCCCACTTACGGGCTCGGAATTCGGCCGCTCCACAGGATGACACGCAGGGCGAGAAACGAGATCATCTTCGAAGGCTTTCGGGGGGCGGCAGAATGGTTAAAAGGTCCCCGCCATCATGCCCCAGGCAGTCCCTAGCAGGGGAGGTATCCGAATGGGCGAACCAGCGATTGCCGAATTGAAAACCCAGATCCGGGGCGAGGTGATCATCCCCGGCGAGGAACGCTACGACGAGGCACGAAAGGTCTACAATGCGATGATCGACAGGCGGCCGTCTGTCATCGTCCGGTGCACTGGTGTCGCGGACGTCATCGCGGCGGTGAAGGCGGCCCGCGCTCTAGGCGTCAGCGTCGCGGTCCGTGGCGGCGGCCACAGCGTGCCGGGCTTCGGAACCGCGGACGATGCTCTCGTCGTAGATCTGAGTCGGATGAAGGGCATTCGCGTGAACCCCGCCGCGAAGGCGGTGTCGGCGGAGGGCGGGTGCACGTGGGGCGACTTCAACCACGCGACCCATGCCTTCGGGTTGGCCACGACGGGTGGCATCATCTCGACGACGGGGATCGCGGGACTCACGCTTGGCGGCGGGATCGGCTACTTGACCCGGGGCCTCGGGCTGACGCTCGACAACCTCGTGTCCGCGGACGTCGTGCTCGCGGACGGCTCGTTCGTGACCGCGAGCGAGAAGAAGCACGCGGATCTGTTCTGGGCGCTCCGCGGCGGCGGGGGCAACTTCGGCGTGGTCACGAGCTTCGGGTTCCGCCTGCAGCCCGTCTCCAACGTCGTCTGGGGGCCGATGTTCTTCGAGGTCGAGGACGCCCCGGAGGTCATGCGCGCGTACGACGCGTACATCACGAAGGCGCCCCGGCAGCTCGGCGCTTTCTTCGCGTGGCAGATCGCCCCGCCCTTGCCGTTCATCCCCGAGGACCGCCACGGCGACACGCTCTGCGCCCTCGTCGCGTGCTGGACCGGCGCACCGGAGAAGGCGAAGAAGGCGATTGCGCCCTTGCGCGACGCGGCGCCCGTCGTCGCGGAGGCCGTCGGGCCGATGCCCTACCCCGCGATCAACGGCGCGTTCGACGGGCTCGTCCCGCCCGGGTTGCAGCACTACTGGAAGGCCGTCTTCGCGAAGGGGCTCCCGGACAAGGCGATTGCGGTCCACGCGAAGCACGGGCCGAAGATCCCCGTCGTGAACTCCACGATGCACATCTATCCGATCAACGGCGCGGTGCACGACGTCGCTCCGGGCGCGACCGCGTTCGGGCACCGAGACGCGAAGTACGCGACGGTGATCGCCGGCATGTGGCCCGACCCCGCCCAGAACGAGGCGAACACCCGGTGGGTGAAGGAGTACTACCGCGACCTCGCGCCGCACGCGGAGGAGGGCGGGTACATCAACTTCGCCGCCGGGGACGACGCGAACCGCGTCCAGGCGAACTTCGGGCGGAACTACGCGCGGCTGCGGAAGGTCAAAGCGAAGTACGACCCGAAGAACGCCTTCCGCCACAACCAGAACATCGCACCCGCCTAGAGCAGGTCCGAACGTAGCCTCAACCCTCGTCAATCCCTGCGGAAGCTGGGCCTTTACTTTCACTCCGATTTGCTTTACCAACAGTAAAGTCTATCTCCCGCTCAGTGTCTACCTTCACCCATGACGAAGACCGTGACCATCAGCTCCAAGGGACAAATCACGTTGCCGAAGGAGCTCCGCGACAAGTACCACCTGGGGGAAGGGGAGACCGCAGTCATCTTGGACGGAGGCGACGGGATCCTGGTGAAGCACGGTCGGCCTGCCCTTCGCGGCTTCCTGCGAGGCAAGATCGACTCCGCAGGATTCGAGAAGGACCTTCGGAAGCTGCGGAAAGAGTGGACAGTTTGACCGACTACGTCATCGACACGGTCGCGCTGGTGAAGTACCTGGAGGACGACCTGCCCCGCGCGGCCGACGCGATCTTTCGGGGTGCGGAGGATGGTCGGAACCAGCTTTTCCTCCCGGAAATCGCGCTGGGTGAACTCGCGTACATCGCGCTTCGCGGCCGGCTGCGGAACGTGGAGCCAGCTGCGGCAGTCAGCACGGTCATCTCCCAGGTCCTCGACTCGGGTTTCATCGAGCCCTCCTGTCTGCGGCGCACTGGTTGGGATCGCTTTCTGTGGCTCCCGATTCCCCAGCTCCATCATCGGATGATCGCCGCGGACGCCGTGGATCGCCGCTGCGCGCTGGTTTCGAATGACCCGGCATTTGGCTCGGTGGGCGACCTGAAGTTGGTCTGGCGGTGAGCAGTCCCTCTCCCACGGATGAGCCGGACGGTCACCACCCTTTCGGCGGGCGGCCGATCCGCTTCCGGACATGGACCGCCTCTTCGACCAGCGAGCGCAAGGCTGGGTTCCGCGCCTCCCGCACACCACGGACCTTCACGTGCCGGAGCCGCTTTCCCGTGCCTTCGAGGAGCTTCTTGGGATCGTCCAAGTCGACACCGTCATAGAACCCGAGGTTCACGTGGTCGCTCGCCGGCATGATATAGAGCACGACGTGATTGTCCTTGACATAGGACGGCATCCCATATTTCATCGCCTCCGTCAGGTCTGGGGCGAGCTGACGCACGAGCTTGCGTAGCTCCCTGACGACGGGCTTCCACTTCTCAGCCGTGCTTTCGAGAAACGCGTTCATCTCGTTCGGACGTTTCGGCAATCGATCCCTCCCTGGTTCGCCGCCAATCGACGACGAACTGGGCTCAGGGCTCCTCCCAGGTAGCCGCCCGGAGGGCGTACACCCAGTAGCCGAAGCCAAAGCTCAACTCCTCGGCGTCCGAGAGCAGCCGCAGGTAGTATCCTCCCCCTGGATCGTATCCTTCCACCCGCGAAACCGGCACCTCCGCGCGGAGGTCCCCCACGGTGTACGGCGACGTGGCCAGACCCCGGAAAGCGACCAGGTTCCATCCTGGGGTCAACTGCACCGCCTGGCGGGACGGCAAGAGCCCTGCAACCGTGAGCGTCCCCGGCGTCCGCACGAAGACCCACATCCCGGAGGCAGGGTCGAACGTGTCAAAGTCCGAAGAGCCTCCGACCAGGTGAGCCTTCCAAGGATCGCCTCGGTCGGCGGCGACGAATGTCCGGGCCATGCTCCAGTCCAGCGTCTGGAGGACGGCCGTCAGGACGAGGTCCGAGGGGACGATTGGGACCGACACGAGGCTCCAACCCACTGACGCAATCGGGCGCGTGTACTTGGCCCCCAGCGTGATGTCGGCCGCCGCCCCGCCAAAGACATTCACGGAGGATACTCGATACAGGTACACCTCAGGATTCCCGTCCCCCGCCCCCGGGTCTGTCCACGAGTACGTGCCCGCGCCGGTCGCCGGAAGTGCGGCGATTTGTACGAACGACCCGCCCGGCCAGATGGCCCGTTCCACGCGATACAGCGCCGTCCCGGCCGCACCGCCCTCGTCGGGGGACGCTTTCCACGTGATTTCGATGTCGCCGAACATCGGACCCGCGAGAAGGACGGACGAGACGACCGGGGGAATGGGCGTGAGGAGGAGGGGCGTGCACTCCTCGAACGAGCCAGGGGGCCCCCAGTTCCCGGCGGCATCCTGGCCGCGCACGTAAATCATGTGACAGTCCCCGAGCCCCCACCCGAGGAGCGCCACGTCGATGTCCGCGAATGCCGCTTCCGTGGGGGAATCGAAGGCGTCCCACGGGTTCATGGCGGACCAGGGACCCGCGGACCCGTCGAGGCTGAACTCGGCCGCCACGATGTTCTGGCCGCCACGGGCAATGTCGTCGAAGGCGGCCGCGAGCCGGAACGTGCTCGATGGATCCACGGGGTTCGGGGTCCCGACGACGGCGACGGGGAGCGGACCGAGGCCGTCTGGGTCCCCCCACCAACCGTCGCGTACCGCGCTCACGAAGACGTTGTAGTCGTGATCGGTCATCACCCCATGGTCGGTGAGGACCCCGCGAGTGGCCTGATAGCCCACGTAGAGCCGGCCCACGCCCCCCAGCGTGAGGGACCCCACGGAGGGATGGCCTTTCGGAAACCCGTCCGCAGAGAGCTCGGTGAGGGCGGTCGTGCCGAACCCGTCGGAGGAGTTGTGCGCGTGGAGGTTCGTCGATCTGTAGGGGCTGGCGGTCTCCCGAGTCATGAGCCAGACGGTGCTGGCCCCGGCGTCGCTCGTCGCCCCAATCTGCAGGACGGGCCCGCGGTCGAAGGTGCCGAGCGCGAGAGTGGACCCGAACGGGCCACGGAGGCCAGACCCGAGGGGCGGGGCAAAGTCGACGGAGAGGAAGCACGCGACCCCGCACGGGACTCCAGGACTCGCGGAATCGTTCGTGTCTCGAGGTGGCGCTGCGCTCGTGAAGTCCCCGTCTGCATACGCGACAAGCGCCTGGAGGTTCGCGCGCAATGAGTCGCGCGTGGCGGCGAGGTACACGCGGTTTCCCGCGGGACCCTCGTCCGTCGAGTACACGGCGGGCCACCCAACGTTGTCCTGGGTGTCCAAGACTCGAATGGCGGACGGGGAGGGGCTCCAGCCCGCGTCGTCGAAGAGGCGAATCGCAAGGTCGGAGCGGGAGCCACTCACGTAGGCCCCAGCGACGGCGACCCACACAACGTCATTCTGGTCTACGACCGCCGCGGGAGCCACGAACTTTGTGCCAGCCGGGCCAGCGAACACCACCTCGAGGGGTCCCCACGTCGAGCCCCCGTCCGAGGAGGTCTTCGCGTACACGTTGATATGGTGCCCGAAGGAAGAAGGACAGTATCCCTCGAGGCTTTCCCAGATGAACAGCAGCTGCCCGCCGCCGGAGGCTCGGAACAGCGGCACTCCCCTCCGAGCGTGGTAGCACGGGTACGCCGTCGTCCCCTCGTTCTTCTGAATCGTTCCGGCGGTCCATGTCGCGTAGGGAGGGTCCGCGTACGCAATGCGGGCCCATGACGTGGCGTCCGGATTGACTTCCGCCGGGTCGTCGCCCGTCCACGTGATCACGACTCGGTTCGTGAACGCACCCGAGTGCAACCGAAGAAGGCGAAGATCGCTGGGATCATCGTTCGTGTTGCTGACACGGGTGTGAACGAACGGGGGCACCGGCTGGCCGTTTCCGTCCAACGGGGCGTGCGCCACCCATACGGTGCCTCGACCCGTGAGTCCGTCCGCGGAACCCGTCTCCGTCTTTCGATACGCCACGAAAATGTGCCCGGTTCCGGCGTCCTCGAACACCAGGACGGACGGATCACGCTCGTCCGAGGGACCATCCGCGACCGCGACGAGGGGGGGTAGCGGCCCATTGCGGACCTCGACGCGGAGCATGGCGGTGCCTGCGGCCGGCACGGGGCCCGGGTCCCGCAGGCTGACGACTTGGAGATCGACCTCGTACGCGCCTTCGTCCGCAGAGCCGTCGGCCGTCACGACCGCGAGGACTACTTGCGCCTCGCCGCTGCCCACGGGGACGTCCGCGCCCGGATAGAAGTTCACGCCCAGCCCCGGGCTAGCGGACACATCCGCGGCAAGCCGAAGGTCATCGGCGGAGGTCCCGTGGTTCCGAACGACAATGGGGACGACCGCGGATCCTGCGGGGGCGAGCCGGACCGCCGGATTCGAAATGGACACGTCCACATCGAACGGCGCGAGGGGCCCGACGTCTGCGGAAGAGATGAGGGAGAATGTGACGTTGCTCGGCACGCTCACGCCGCGAACCTGGACGCTCCATGGGCCGGCTTCGGGCCGCATCACCTCGACCTGCTCGACGTTGTTTATCCGGTCAAACCCGGCAAGCGCGGGGTCGGTCCATCCTCCGCGGTACTGATTGCCGTGAAATGTATCGTTGGCGGGCGACTTGACGACGAGGTCGAGATCTCGGGCGAGTGCAACACCCGACAGGTCCGACCAGACGAGCGTGACTTTGAGGGGGACCTCTGAGGAGTGGACATCGGTAACGATGCGGGTCGGGGACCATGTACCCGTCGTCGTGAATTCGCCCGTTTCGAACTGGTTCGTGCGGGGGGGCGGCGGAAACAGGGACCGCTCCAGGTCGATCCGGCCCCAGCCCTGCTCGTAGCCCGGGTAGTCATACAGGGTCGGGTCCATCCGGGCCGCACCGCTGATCAGGAAGGCCTTGACGAGGTGGGCCGGCGCGTTGAAGTACGGCGACGAGGGATCATTCCGCGCGATCACCTCTCGAAGATACTCGCGGACGAGCATCGCGCTCCCCGCGGTGTATGGGGCCGCAAAGCTCGTGCCCTCCCAGTATCGGTAGTCGGGGACACCGTCGCCCGTTGAGCAGTAGTCCATCGGGGCAGAACAGTACTTGTCCAAGTCCCATCGAAGGTCAGCGCCCGGCGGAAGTCCTTCGTACCGCGAGGCGAAACGGTCCATGGGACCCAACTCGCCCCGCGCATACAGGGAGAGGACCGTCGAGCCGACCGCCACGAGGTCCGGCTTGATCCGCCCGTAGGTCTGTGACGCACTGCCACGGCCGCTGAACCACGCAAGCATGTCTGGATCGTCCGACTCGAACCATTCCGGCCGCACACTCTGGGAGGCACCAACGGAAATCCCGTTCTTGAGGAGCGCCTCACCAAAGAGCGTGCCTGGCCGGGGACCGTCGTTGCCCACCGCGAACACGAACAGGCGCTCCGGCGCGAGGCTCGTTCTCGCGTCCGCCGAGGCCGCCATCATGCTGTAGATTCCGGGGCCGCTGCCCCAGCTGCTGCTGTACACGGCGACATACGCGCGGCTTCCCCCCTCAATCGCCGCATTGTGCGTCGCGACGTCCGCCCCGTCAATCCACGGCTGCCCGCACCTCTCCGGACTCACTCCCAACGCCACGGGGATGGAAACGAACCCATTCAAGTACTGACAGTCCCAATAGGCGGCGCTGACTGCGAGTCCACCACTGCAGAAGGGTGGAGCCCCTATCTGGGTTCCGTCAAGCGTGACCTTTGCTTCGGGTGCGACCCCGGCCTCCGATCGCCGCCACTCCTTGTCTGTCCAGATTGCGGACGGATCTCCCTGGTCCTCGAACGCGTCCCGCTCGGAGGCGTATCCGTCTCCTGCAACGATTCCGACGACATGCGTCCCGTGCGCCAAGCCGCACTGGCCGTCCAAGATCGGCCCTGAACGGCGAAAGTAACGAATCACACGGTCGCCATTGGGACTGTCGAAGAAGTCCAGCGGTCCGTCATCGGCACTCCCCTCGTCGAATCCGGTGTCCTGGATCCCGACGCCCTCGAAGACGTCGTCTCCGTTGTACATCACGCCGTCCGGACCCGGTGAGCGACCCGTGAGGGAGGACGGCAAGCCGCTACGCGACGGAGACCAGGCCGCGTGGTAGCCGTGGATCCGTCCGGTGACGCGGTCAAGCGGCACGAACGTCGACAGTTCTTCGATCGCCAAGACATGGGCTTCGCGCGCGAGCTCCGGCAGCCGTTCCGAGGGAACCGTCGCCGTCACGGTCGGCGGCAGATCCCACATCGCCTCCACAGAGCCTCCGATCGACCCCACGCGGGCCGCCAACTCCTGCGGCGGCACGGACCGGAAGCCGATCACGGACACGGCGACCGTTCCAAGTCGGTCGAGGAGCGACGGCGCGACCTTGTATCCCGGGTGGTACGGGCCGGCCCAACCAACGTATGGCCTTTGCGTCGCGAGGTCGACGGAGGCGCCCGTCCCCCGTACCACGAAAGCGTAGTTCGCCAGGTACTGGTCGAAATCGAGGCCAAGCGCTCTCAGCTCCTCGAGCCACTCGCTTCGGATCGGTCCAAGGAACTGAAGGAGGTACGCCCCGTAGGAGCCACGCAGCTCCGCGGGGAGGGGGGGCTCCGCAACGGCGGTGTCGAAGGTGATCCCGGAGTAGTACACGTCGATCTTCGTCCGGTCCGCGAGCGGATCGACGCCCTCGCGCGGGCGGGCCATGTCCTCCGGCCAATACACGAGGAGCAGCCCGTTGCCATAGTCCGTCACGAGACGACCTCCCGCGGACCGCATCGCCGCGAGGTCCACCGCATTCGCCTCCACGAGGAACACCGGGCCGGCAGGGGATGGTGCCTCGGTCGGACGCGACGGACCGAACGCGGACGGAAAGAGCGAGGTCAAGAGGAACGGCGCGATCGCTGCGATCACCCAGCGACGCCGGCCGTTCCAATTCGCTGTCGTCACGGTCGAGACCCCCGCGTCGGTCCTCGGCTCGACGCTCCCCCGCTCCACGCCTCGGGGTCGCACCCGAGCGGTCGGGAATGAGGCTCCGGCTATTTCAAGGAGTTGTCGGCGAGCGGGGACGGGCCAGGGATCGGGTCGCGCGACGCCGCCCCTCACCGGACCTCATCGAGCACCTCCCACCCCGTGCCCGTGTTCACGCTGGCGCGCTGCGAGAACCGGGTGTCAGTCCTCTCCTCTGCAATCCATTCATCACCCCTGCGTCCACGAGCCGCCGGCCGTAGTGTCGATCCAATACGCCTCGCCCCAGAGGAGCATCTCTTCGAAGGTGACGACCCGCAGGTAATACGGGGGCACGGGAGCGAACGCTTCCACCCGCGTCACGCCGGGAACACCCGACAGGCTGACGTCCACGCGTTCGGAGGCGAGGGACGCGTACCCGACGAGGTTCCAGCCCGCGGCGAGGCCCACAGTCGGATTCGCTCGGACGAGTCCTGCGACCGTGTACTGCCCCGTGACTGCGACATCCACCCAGAACCCATCGCCGAACGCGAGCGTCGATAGTTCCCCGGCCCGGTCGGGATCCCACGCCTTCCAGGGATCCGGCGTCCCCGCGCGGTACGCCCGGACGATGCCGTGCTTCAATGTTTGGAGGACCGCGAGGACATCGTAATCCGACACCTCGAGGGGGACCGTCAGGAGGTGGGGTCCCCTCCCGACCAATTTGACGTACCGAGCAGCAAGGTTGCTGTCCGCCGCACTCCCTGCGGCGTCGATGGACTGGACGAGGAAGAAGGAGTGGCTCGGATCGCTCGTGCTGTGGCCGCATCCGGCGCAGGTGAACGCGTAGGACGGGGAACCGTCCGCGGGGAGGGTGGCGATTTCCCCATAGGGCCCTGCCGGGTCTCCCAGGGCCTGGAGCACGCGATACGCGGTGGTCCCGCCGGGCCCGCCCTCATCCGCGGCCGCGTCCCAAGCGAGCTCGAGATCTTCGAACGCTACGCCCGTCAGGTCGGCTTGCGTCAGGGCCGGGGCTGAAGGCGGGGTGCGGTCGACGTTCACGGTGACGAGGTCGTGGACGGACTCGAGCCCCGTGAAGTCGAAGGCCCGCGCGTGGAGGATATGGGCACCCTCCGCGAGACCCGCACACTCGGCCGACCATGCGGCCGTCCCGGCCGCGGGAATCCATGAGATCCCGTCGTCGCAACTTGCCTCGACGCGCTCCACCCCCGACCCTACGTCGGAGGCGGTGCCGCTGACCGGCACCGGATTGGCGTTGGTCCATTCCCCGTTTGTCGGGACGTCGATCGTCACGGTTGGCGGCATGGTGTCGGGCGGCACTCGGATCGGTCCGCTCTCGTCCCAGCCTTGCAGGCCGCGCGTGTCGACGAGGGTGCCGTTGACGACGACGTCCGTCGCGACGATGTTGGGCACGATCCAATCGCAGAGGCCGGGGGACCCAGGAACGGGTCCGCACACGGTGCCGCTCCCCGCGCTCGACGTGTAGTTGAGGAACACGACGAGGGCCCCGGAGGAGTCCTGGTCGTCCGAAGCGGTCCACGTGACCGCGTGGGACGTGCCTTGGTCCCAGACCTCACCCCCGAGAGGCGACGTGAAGGCCAGGACGGGAGGCGAGTTGGGTTCAGGGAGCAGATCGTGCTTCGTTACGAAGACGTCGAAAGCCTGGAAGGGGGGACCGCCATTGTACGTGGTGTCGAACGCACCCGGGGTCGTGGGGAAGTCCGACGACTCCGTGTAGCCGGTCACGTACGTTCCTCCGAAAGCGTCCACGGTAATCGACGCCCCCCCGTCGCTATTGCCGCCGCCCAGGTAGGTGGAATAGAGGAGGCCGCTCCCCGTCGGGCTCAGCTTCGTTACGAAAGCATCGTGCCCGCCATTATCCGAGATGTCGAAAGCCCCTGGGGTTGTGGGGAAGTCCAACGATCCCGTGTAGCCGGTCACGTAGGCACTGCCCGAGACGTCCAGCACGATGGAATACCCGACCTCGTAAGAGCCCCCGCCAAGGTAGGTAGAGTACAGGAGGCCGCTCCCCGTTGCGTTCAGCTTCGTTACGAAGGCGTCGAGGCCGCCATCATGCGAGATGTCGAAAGCCCCAGGGGTCGTGGGGAAGTCCGTCGACCACGTCCCGCCGGTCAAGTGGGGACTGCCCGAGACGTCCAGCACGATGGAATATCCGACCTCGTAAGAGCCCCCGCCAATGTAGGTGGAGAACAGGAGGCCGCTCCCCGTTGCGTTCAGCTTCGTTACGAAAGCATCCGAGTAGCCATTATGCGTGGTGTCGAACGCGCTTGGGGTCGTGGGGAAGTCCGGCCTACCCGGAACCGTCGAGTACGCCCAGCCGGTCACGTAAGCGCTGCCCGAGGCGTCTACCGCAACGGAAGATCCACCATCATGACTGCCACCCCCGAGGTAGGTGGAGTACAGGAGGCCGCCTCCCGTGGGGTCTAGCTTCGCTACGAAGGCGTCCAAGTTGTCGTTGTGTGTCGTGTCGTAGGCGCCGGGGGTCGTGGGGAAGTCCGACGATTCCGTGTAGCCGGTCACGTAGGCGGCGCCCGAGGCGTCTACCGCAACGGAAGTTCCACCATCATAGTCGCCGCCGCCTCCGAGGTAGGTGGAGTACAGGAGGCCGCCTCCCGTGGGGTCCAGCTTCGCGACGAAGGCGTCCCAGTTGCCGTTGTGTGTCGTGTCGTAGGCGCCGGGGGTCGTGGGGAAGTCCGTCGAATACGTGGTGCTGGTCACGTAGGCGGCGCCCGAGGCGTCGACGGCGATGCCGATGCCGAAGCCATTGTCATTCGCGCTCCCGCCGAGGAAGGTGGAGTAGAGGAGGGGGTCGATGACGAGGTCCCCCGTCCCGTCCCACCCCAAGCAGGCGTAACCTACGGTCCGTTCTGCGATCGGCCGGATGGCGCAAGCCACAGGTTGGCCGCTCGCCTGCCAGGCGGCGGGCAGGTCGTCTCGCAGGGGGCCGAGGCTCGTCTCCGCGGAGAGGCCCCGAGGGGTCACCGCCAATCCGTCGACGCCCTCGTAGGCGAACGCGATGTCCGCGAGGTCCGCGCCGGGATGGACGACGAGGTCGTACTTCACTCCGCCGGGGGAGGGACGGTAGACGACGTCAATCCCGTCCCACGCGTTCTCGTAGACGACCTCCGCGTAGTTCCGGACACCCGTGCGCCAGCGGGCGGGGTCGTCCCCGAGAAAGAAGTTCGCCCGGTGGGGGAGCTCCTCCCGAGCTCGGGGGACGATGGGGTTCGCCCCCTCCATGGCGATGCGGACCATGTGGCCGCGGAGGGGCGCCGCGGGGGCCGCGGGGACGAACGGCGCGGGCCCGGACCAAGGACGGAGCTCGTCGCGGGCCGGCCGCTCGCGGAGGTCGACCAGGACGGCCCCGGCGGCGAACCCCACGGAGACACCGTCCCCGCGGGCGTAGTACAGGATCTCAGCGTTCTCGACCTGCGCCGCGTTCTCCGTGAAGAACCCTGTGGGGGCGGAGGGGTCGAACGCCGCAGGGGTTGGGCTCACCTCCACCGGAGGAACGCCGACGGGAGCGAACGCATCGGCCATCAGCGTTGTCGCCGCGAAGAGCGCCACGACGAATGCGATGGTCCGCAACCCCCTCGCCTCCTTCGAGTGCATGGGGCGACTCCCTACTAATGCCTTGCTGCGCTTGAGCACGGAGCCCACCGATCCTGTGGGGGGCCGATTCATCTGTGTCCGCGTTCGTGCTCACGTCGGCGCCCGGGTTGACCGCCAGTGGCCACCCGAGGCCGTCGTGCGGGTCGTCGTAGTGGGAGACGCGCAAATCGCAAAGGCCGAACCCTCCGGGACGATTGCTCATGAAGTACATCGTGCGCCATCCTCGGAGAGGTCCGGTAAGCCCTCGAGGAACGTGTCCCCATCCGGCATGTTACTTCCTCCGGAGCTCGTCGAGGACATCCTTCGCGCGGTCCATCCGGACCTTCCTCTCCTTCACGAGAATCTCCGCGACCCGGTCGATCTCGTCCCCCGTCGCACCGACAGTGGCGGCGATGTTGCGCGCGTGCAGCCCCATGTGACCCCGCTGGATTCCCTCCGTCGCGAGCGCTCGGAGTGCGGCAAAGTTCTGCGCAAGTCCGACGGCCGCGATGATCTCGGCGAGTTCCTGCGCGGTCTTGACCCCAAGCAGCTTCACGTTCGCCTTGGCGGTGGGATGGACCGCGGTCGCCCCGCCGACGAGGCCGACCGCCATCGGGAGCTCGATCGTGCCGACGAGATCGCCTTCCGCGTTCTTCTCCCACTTCGTGAGCGAATGGTAGCCCGGCCCGTGGGCCCACGCCGCGTAGGCGTGCGCACCCGCCTCAATCGCGCGGAAGTCGTTCCCCGTCGCGATCACGACCGCGTCGATCCCGTTCATGATCCCCTTGTTGTGCGTCGCGCACCGGAACGGGTCCGCCTCCGCGAACGCGTACGCCTCGAGGATGCCGTCGACGACGTCCGCGCCGCCAATCGCCTCCTTCGCGAACACCGCGCGCGCCCTCGCGAGTCGATGCACCGCCAGGTTCGAGATGATCCGGAGGTACACCCGCCCGCCCGTGATCTCCTCCAGATAGGGCGCGACGGCTTCGGCCATGGTGTTCACCGCGTTCGCGCCCATCGCGTCCCGGCAGTCCACGAGGAGGTGCACGATCAGCATGGGGCCGCGCGAGGAGGGGACGACGCGGGCCTCCACGTCCTTCGCGCCCCCACCGAACTTGACGAGGACCGGGTCCTTCTCGTTGCACAGGTCGATGATCTTCTGGCGGTGATGCAGCACGGTCATCTTCGCGCCGTTCGGGTCGGGCACTTCGACGATCTGCACCTGTCCGATCATGACGGGCGGGGTCGTGCTCGCGTGGAAGCCGCCCCGGGTCCGCGCCATCCTTGCGGCGTTGCTCGCGGCGGCGACCACGGAGGGCTCCTCAATCGCCATGGGGACGAGGTAGTCGCGCCCGTTGACCTGGAAGTTCACCGCCACCCCGAGGGGCAGCGCCATCGTGCCGACGACGTTCTCGATCATCCGGTTCGCGAGGTCGAGGGGGAGCGCGCCGCCCTGCGAGACGGCCTCCACGTCCGCGTCCGTGAGCCCGCCGAACTCCCGGACGAGTTTCAGTCGGTCCTCGATGCTGAGCTTGTAGAACCCTGAGACATCGGAGCTGCCCATGACGTTCCCCGCCGCGCGATGGACCGCATCGGGTTAAAGGCTTTCCGGGCTGCCTACGGACCGCCCCGTCCCTTCAGGCGGCGGAGGTTCTCCTCGTAAACCTCTTTCGTGATAATTCCCTCGTCATATGCGGCCCGCAGGCGCGCGGCGCGTGGATCTCCGGCCAGCTCCTCGGGTGTCGCGGGTTCCGCAGGCCCTGCCTCTTCCGCCGGTTCGCTCAACGCCTCCGCCGGGGCCTCATGATTCGGCCCTCCCTCCCGGGACTTCCGGCTCAGGAGCGGGATCCGCACGCCCGCGCGGGAGAGCGCGAACGCAACCAGCAGCCCAATCGCCGCGCCAGCGGCGGCGATCCCCGCCGCCAACCCGAGTCCGATTCCCGTGTCCGCTTGGTAGGTGACCACGAGCTGCCTCGTCGCCACGTTGCCCGCGATGTCGACCGCCTGCACCACCACGACGTTTCGTCCCCGGCTGAGAGCCACGTCCTTGGAGAACGCCCCGCCCGGCGCGCTGACCGCGAGGATGCCGTTGACCGTGACGAACGCCCCCGCCTCCGCCGTGCCCCGGACCGTGAGGACAGAGGTCTGGACGGTCCCGGGAGTCGAGACGACGCTGAGGTCCGGCGCGATCGTGTCGCTGGTCACCGAGATCGAGGTCGTGAGTTCGTTTCCCACCAAGTCCCGCAGCGTGGCCGTGATCGCGTTCGCGCCTTCGGCGAGCGGGACGACGACCCGGAACGTCCCGTCCGCCTGGACCGGGACCGGGCCGGAGAAGCCGGGACTGTTGAGGACCATCGCGATGTCCTGGGGCCGTCCGAACTCCGACGCCGCGAACGGATCCCGGGCGAGTCCTGTGACGACCGTTTCGGTGGCTCGCGTCGTTCCCGCCGGGTCGGGACCCCAATACACGATCTCCGGAACCCGGATGTCGCGCACGATCGTCTGGAGCACGGTCACGAAGTTGCCCGCGACCTGGTTTCCGGAGGCATCGATCTCGAACCAGTCCGTGACGGTCACGGTCAGGGCGTTCGTTCCCTCGAGGAGCGGCACCGGGACCTGGAACGACCCCGTGGGCCCGACGTCGTACCAAACACCCCGGACGTTCACGAACGCGTCCGGCTCCGTCGTCCCCGTGACGACGTGGGTGTCGGAGGTCGTATACTGGAGCGGCGCTCCGGCGATCGTGAGGGTCGGCGCAGTGGCGTCAATCGCGAACGTGAAGTTCGCCGTGACTACGTTTCCCGTCCGGTCCGCGACCGTCGCGTTCAACGTGTGATTCCCCTCGTCGAGGGGGGTCGGCGGAGCCAAGGACAGCGTCCCCTCCCAGTACCCGACCTTCCCGCCACGAGGGAGCGCGAAGATCCCAATCGACGCGATTCCGGTCATGTCCACGCCGTCGAGGACGAGGCGCGGGGACGTCCGGTCGAGCTGACCCCAGTCCAGGTCCTGGACGGAAACCGCAAGCTGGGGGGCGGGGTCGTTCGTGGTCCGGTTGTCCGCGGCGCTGAGCCGACCGGAAAGCGCGCTGACCTTGAGCCCGACGACCTCCGGCGCGCGTCGATCGAGGAGGACGACGGCCGGGACGACGATGACGCCGGGCGCGTTCGGCAGCCCGAGGAGCACGGCGCCGCCGTACGCGTCGTCCTCCGTGTCGATCGGGAAATCCCACGTCATGTTCATCGGGACCCGCGTGAGTGCAGGAAGAACTGGCATGGTGCCCGTCACGTTCCCCGTGGGCGCCTCGTCGACCCGGTACCCTGTGCCCGTGTCGAGCGTCACGGAGACCTGGAGGTCGAAATGGCCAGGATTGGCGAGCACCGTGTAACCAAGCACCTTCACGAAGTACTGCCCATCCGCAGGGCTTGTCCACTTGACGCGCTCGTCCGCGTCCCCGTCCGCATCCGTGTTCCACTTGGTCGGGTCGACCAAGAGGTACTCCTCCGGTTCAAGCTCGCACGTCTTCCAATACCCCTCGAGGCCCGTGAGGGGGTCCACCAACGCGGGGTCCCACTCGCACGGGGCTCCGTCGGCGTTCCGGAAGACTGCGAGGTCGAGATCCGAAACGTCGACTTTCCCCTGGATGGCGACCTCGAGGATGAGGGCCTTCTGCACGTCGACGACATACGTAAACGAACCGCGGCGCATCCAGTCGCCCCACGGGCCGGGGACCCACCAGCTCTGGACGTCCTGCGCAATTGGCAGCTCCGAGAAGCTCGTCGTCTGTGCCGGTCCCACCGCGGACGCCCGCAGGCCCGGCAGGTCCATGTTCGACATGAACGCAAGCCGGCCACAGCCGCCTTCGAACACGGTCGCGTTCGCGACGTCGCACCGAAGGAATCGGGTCGCGACGTTGACGCCGGTGGGGGTGTTCACCCATCCCCCCTCCCCGGAGAGGAGGCGGACCTCCGCCTCGAGGCCGCGCATCGCGAACCCGCGGAGCGCGATCACGTTCAGCCCGGACGAGAGGTCGTACGCGAGCACCTCCTCGCCGCCGCCGGTCGCGGTCTTGAACTCCGGCTTGTCGAGCTCCTCGGTCTTCCCCGCCTGCCTCAGGGTCATCGGTCCGTACCAGCCGCCGTTGCCTTGGGTCGCGAGGTCCGCGCTCGGGTTTCTTCCGAACGCGAAGATGTCGACGTCGCTCGGCGCGTCGACCCAACCCGTCCGCACGAGGAGTTTGTACCCCGTC
This sequence comes from Thermoplasmata archaeon, assembly GCA_035283165.1. Classification (GTDB taxonomy): domain Archaea; phylum Thermoplasmatota; class Thermoplasmata; order RBG-16-68-12; family EA-27; genus EA-27. The sequence goes on along the minus strand of DATEUK010000156.1, from coordinate 165 downwards.
GGGGCTTCCCACACCCCTTGCGCGGGGATGTCGAAGAAGAAGAACCGCCAGTCGCCGAGGGTCGGCCGCCGCAGCCTTGTGGCGCTCGAGAGCGCGCGGTCGTAGCCGCCGAACATCCGGCTGTTGTCGTACAGGTCGGCCGAGACGAGATTCCCGCCGAACGTG
>DATEUK010000155.1:0-3844 GCA_035283165.1 Thermoplasmata archaeon | reverse complement strand
GTGCGCGCAACGGCGGGGGCGAACGTCGCCGCGGACATGCGGGCCGTCGGGATCAACGCGGTGTCCCGCCCGATGGCGTTCGGGGAGATCGTCAACAGGATCAACGCACACAATTTCGACCTCTACATCCTCGGCTGGCGGGTGGGAGGGACCGACCCGGACTACCTGTTCAGTTTCTTCCACAGCTCGAACGCCGGGGTGAACGGGCAGAACTACCCCGGGTACAACAACAGGACCTTCGACAGCCTGATCACGAGGTCTCGCGCGGAATTGGACCGGAATGCGCGCCAAGGCTTCGTGTTCGACGCGCAGCGGCAGCTCGCGATCGACCGGCCGTACGAGGTGCTCTACTACCGGACGAACATCGAGGGGTACCGCCAGGACCGGTTCGTGAACTGGACCGTGTCCTCCGGCACGATCTGGGGCTACTGGTCCCTGGAGGGCATCCGGCCTCCGTCCGCGCGGGCGCTGCGACCGTCGATTTCCGCGGAGTCGGCCACGCGGTCGGGGGCGCGGGAGACGGTTACCGTGACCGTGTTCGACCATGAGAACAACGCGCTCGCTGATGCCAATGTCACCTTCTCCGTCGCCGCGGAGAACGATCAGGGGAACGTGTCGATTGGCACGGGCCCGGAGGCGAAGAGTGTGTTCGGGTTCACGGACCTCAACGGCCAGGTGCGCGCCACGCACACCGCGGCGGTCGTGGACCGGGAGACGCAGGTCGTGATCGACGTCGTCGCCTCCCATCCGGAATTCCCGGATCCATCCGCACGGAGCGCGGTCGTTCGGGTGTTCCCGTTGGGCACGGCCTTCCTCTCCACACGGGCGGATCGGCCGCTCGGAGACCGCTTGGATCGGGGCACCCAGCTCCCGCTGAGCATCACCGTGAGCACCTTGACGGACCAGGGTCGCATCACGGTGTCGGATGCGGTGGTGACCGTGTTCATCACGCGTCCCTCCGGCGCGTTCATCGGCGACCTTACGGCGGATCCGGCGACGGGGAATGCGTCGGAGCTGGTATCGGTTACCCTGACCGCGAGGTCGAACGCCACGGCAGGGGACTACGAGGTCTCCGTGACCGCCGACCTCATCGGGTACGAGTCCCCGCCGACCACGCCGTTCCTCATCACCGTCGTGGGGCCGACCACGGGGCCCCACCGATGCCCTGACGGTCGCTACGTGAACGATCCGTCGGAGTGCGTGGGACCTTCCACGCCCGCGCTCGACGTCGTGTTCATCCTCGCGGCGATCGGCTTGACGGCGCTCGTGGTTGGAGTCGTCGCCCAGCGGAAGAGGCGGAGCTAGGGCTCCGTCCCCTTACGTTCCGGTCGCTCGATGGAGTGGGGGTCTCGGAGGACGGAGAGGTCACGATGCGGCTTCGCACGTTCCTGGTGCGGCGGTTCATCCAGACGGCGATCACCCTGGTCATCGTCCTCGTGATGATCTTCGTGATCTTTCGCCTGATGCCGGGGGATCCGACGCGGTTCTTCATCCGCCCGGGGCAATCCGCCGCGGACGTGGACGAGCTCCGGGTCTCCCTGGGATTCGCGAAGCGCGTCCCCGCCCCCGGTAACGGATACCAGGCGTACTTCGCGACGGCCTCCCAAGGCACGTATGAGATCGCGATCACCGCGAACGATACGCTCGGCCGATCGCGGCTCTTCTACTTCCACCACGTCAAGCAGCTCTCCTCCGTGGGCCCGATCGCGATCGTCGATGCGCGCGCCGCGAACGGGGACCCGCCCTCCGCGGTCGAACCCCTCCAGGGCATCGCGATTCGCGCGACGCTGCTCAACCTGCCGCCAGGCGTGGAGAATGATGTTTTCGCGGCGGAGCTGACGATCACTGCCGGGAGCGTGCTCGTGAACGCGTCCACCGTGACCGCCCAGAACCGCAGTGCGGACTTCACGTGGGCTCCTCCGAACGTGGGCACCTTTTCCTTGACCGTGAGGTTCACAGACACGAACACGTCCGAGGCCTACCCGGCGGGCTTCGCGGGCGTGTCCGCCAATCCCAGGGACCCGGCGCCGTTCCGCCTCGTCGAGGAGCGACTGCTGACGGGATGGGTCAGCACCGCGTTCGATCGTGCAAACGTGACGATCAACGTCACTTCCACGGGCTCCACGATCCGCGGCCCCATCGCGCACATACGGAGCCCGACCGGCGAGATCGAGGACGCGTCGATGTTCCATCCATCGGTCGTCGTCAGGACCAACGTCCTCGAAGAGTTCTGGTCGTATATGTCCTCGATGCTCGTCGGGGACTTCGGTCGCTCCCCGTACACTCAGGATACGGTCTGGAACGCGATCGCGACCCGGGTGGGGCCATCCCTCCTGCTGTTCGGAAGCGCGGTGATCATCTCCTACATCCTGGGGATCCTCATCGGGACCGTGCTCGCCTGGCGGAGGGGCTCGAAGATGGAGCTCAGCGCCATCGTGGTGAGTCTGTTCTTCTACAGCATGCCCGTGTTCTGGTTCGGGCTCATCCTGCTTTGGGGGTTCGCGTTCTCCCTTGATTGGTTCCCCCTGGGCGGGTTCTCGACCGCCGAGGCCAAAGCTGCGGGCGGATTCACGTATGCGGCCAGCATCCTCCACCACATGGCGCTTCCGCTTCTGAACCTCGTGATCCTCGGGCTCGCGGGCCACGTGCTCCTGATGAGGAACAGCATGCTCGAGGTCATGGGCGAGGACTACATCACGACCGCCAAGGCGAAGGGGCTCAGCGAAACGCGGGTGATGTACCGCCACGCAGCGCGGAACGCGCTCCTCCCCGTGGTGACCGCGTTCGCCCTGAGCATCAGCGGGACGATCAGCGGCGGCGTCCTCACGGAAACGATCTTCTCGTGGCCCGGCATGGGCAAGTTCCTCGTCGAATCGACGATCGCGCAGGACTTCCCCTCCGTCCAGGGGGCGTTCTTCCTCCTCGCCCTCTTGACGATTATTGCGAACTTGGTCGCGGACGTGCTCTATGCGTACCTTGACCCGCGCGTGAGGCTCTGACATGGCGAAAGAAGTCGCCGGAGGCATCCCTCGGAGCGGTTCGTTCGTGCGACGCCTTCGCGATCGCATGGCAGTCTGGCAGCGCGCATTCCTCAAGAGCTGGAACCTTTTCAAGGCGTCCCGGATTGGGGTCGTGGGCCTCGCGATCATGGTCGCGTTCGTGATCCTTGCGCTCGCCGCGCCGTTCATGGGGCTGCGCGACCCGATCGGATGGAGGGCACCGGACGAGGACGTGATTGCACCGCAGCCGTTCTGGCAGACGGACTCGTCCCAAGCGTCCACGGACTTCTTCGGCGCGCCCCCGATCACGCAGCCGGTCGCCTTCCGGGTCGTGCCGGAGAGCTTTGAGCCCCCCACGGATCGGCTGTATGTCGCGGCCGAGAACCGGCTGTACGCGATCAGCGCGGGCGAGAACGAGCAGGGGAAGAACGCATGGGGAACGCCGAGGTACTTCAACGTCCGGGACCCGACGAACCTCTTTAGGCGCATTTCCGCGCAGCCGCTCCCGATGAACTTCGGGGACTACTCGCTGGACGTGCCGGACTACGAGTTGTATCTGGGGACCGACGACGGGACCCTGGTCATCATCCGGGACGTGGGGGACACGGTCCCCTTCGGCGACGAGTTTGTCCATCGGATCCCACTTGACGGGAGGATCACCGGAGTCGCGGCGTACAATGGCGACATGGCGGCGTCGATCAAGCCCGGCACGCTTCCGGTCATTCCAGCGATCCGCGGGTCGGCCCTGTATGAGCACTATGAAGGTCAATCGTGGATCTCGGAGTCCGTGGACTCCTCGGGCGACGACGGGCAGTTCGCGTCCCTCGCGCTCGACTCCTCTGGAA
>DATEUK010000154.1:0-4134 GCA_035283165.1 Thermoplasmata archaeon | reverse complement strand
CGAGCGGGGCCCTCATCTTCCCCTCCGGACCGTCGCATCGGGACTCGGGGAAATCAAGAGATTGGTACGGCGCTTTGTAACCTCAGGACTTCATCGCGAGTGCCCGTTTCGTGAAGTCCTCGACCGCCGCAGAGTCCCTCTGCGGCTGCCCGACCGCCGCCAGGCACAGCCACACGGGACGGAAGATCTCTCGGATCTCCGCGAGGGACAGCGGGGTGCCTCGCCCCTCGATCATCATCAGCATCTCCTCAACGAGCAGTTCGTACGAGGAGGGTCCCGTCGCGCGTCCCTTCTCGATTCGGCCATCCTCGTCGAACATCCACGTGCCCTTCTGGCCCGTCTCGATCTCCTTCTCCGTGTCGAGGAACGAGAGTTCCAAGATCGCCCCCCGCTCGAACTCCAGGCGCATCCGCTTGAACCGAACGCCCGGCGGGAATCCCTTGCCCACGCGGATCGTGGCGGTCGCGTTCGGCGCGAGGTTCGGCCCGCGTAATCGGAACCGAGCCTCGATCCCGGTGGGGTTCGCGGGGTCGTACGCCGCGTTGACGACGTACCCCGTCGCCTCCTCGCACGACTCGAAGTGCGCGCCCGTCACGTGCGCGAGCATCGCGCTCGGGTGGATCCAATCCATGAAGATCCCGCCGTTCTCCGGCCGGAAGAGCCATTGGCGGCGGATGTCTTCCTCCGACACGTCCTCGACGAACGTGCCGATCGCATGGACCAGGCGGCCTGCGCGCTGGAGCGCCATCGGCCACAGCTTGTTCTGCCACTCGAGCGTGAGCGCCTTGTCCAGATAGTGGACGTGGGGCGCGACGCGGCCTTCGTGCCCGTCGTCCTTGATGTATCGGAGGATGTCCTCCGTGCCCTCCTCCGTCACCGCCAACGTCTTCTCGACGACGACGCATACGCCGTGGTCGAGGCACTCCCGGGTCTGGTGGTCGTGGAACTGGTTGTGCGAGGCGACGTGGACGACGTCGATCCCCTCGAAGAACGCATCCGGGAGGGAGCCGCCGACGATGACCTGGAAGTACCGGTCCTTCGTGAGGCCGTACGAGTCGAGGATCGCCTTCTTGTCCTCGTACCGGGTGATGCCGACCGCCTTCACGAGCTCGACGCGCTCCTTGAGGAACTGGTGGAGACGGCCGTACCAGTGGCCGCCCGCCCCGATGCCGCCGAGCTTGTACTTCGTCACGCCGTCACCTTGTACCCGGGATTCCGAGCGCTTCGGGCGGATGCGCAATTCGGCGGCCCACTTGAAGGTTCGTGCGACGCATTGTTCGTCGGACGGATGGCCCCACTCAGATCGACGACGCCCGATCCCGCCGGCGATGGGCTTAAGTAGGAGTCGCGTAATATAAACGCGAATGTCGAGACTCGAGACACACCTCGCCCGGTTCCGCGAGTTCCGCGACGCGGCCTCCGCTACCGAGGCGGATGCCGTACGCGTCGAGTCTTGGTTCCTGGCGTCCTACCACGCCATCGAGGCGTGCGCCGCGAAGAACCGTCTCCACATCCAGAAACATTCGAGGGTCCCCGAGGAGCTGACCCGCAACCTCGCCATCTTCGGCGATCGGACGAGGGAGGTCGTAGAGGCGTTCCGGTTCCTTGATCTCGAAGCAAGGGCCAAGTTTGTGTACGGCGGGTCGGGGACCGACGCAGACCTGCGGCGTGCCCGTCAGTCCTTCGAGGCGATTGAGGCCATCTGCACGGAGGCGCTGCGATGAATCCGACCGTACACGATCGGGCGATCGAGGCGGTACGGGCCCGCCTTTCCGGGATTCGAGGGGTCACGTCCGTCGTTCTATTCGGGTCCGCGGCCCGCGGGAGCGCGACCCCGGAGAGCGACATCGATCTGCTCATCCGGTGTGACCCGAGGGGCGAGGCGGACGCTCGCAGTGCGATCCACGAAGTTAGCGATGAACTCCATGTTCGGATTGCCCCGCTGTTCTACCGGCCCGACGACCTCCCTCGGTTCGACTCCCAGTTTCTCGAATCGATCGCCCGCCACGGGCGCGCGCTCCTCGGCGACCCCCCGCGGTTCGCCGTCTCCGACCTCGACCTCCAGCCTCTTCGCCTCATCAGCTACCGCTTGCGGCGCCAGAGTCCCGCTCGGCGAGCGCGCCTCCTGCGTCTCCTCGACGGCTACCGGACGGAGAAGCGCGTGGGTCGGAAGCGATACCGGTCCGAGGGGAAAGGTCTATTGGGAGCGGTGGGGGGCTGGCGCCTCGGTCGCGGCGCCATCGTCGTGCCCGAAGAGGCGGTCGAGTCGGTGGACGCGCTCCTTCGCCGTTTCGGCGCGACGCGGTCCATCGTCGCGATCTGGTGTCAGCGCCCGTAGGCCGAGCCGCCGCAGAACGCGCGTGGCTTCACGCCGCCACCTCGTACCCGTGCTCCCCGAACGCGTCGCGGATGCCCGCCTGGATGCGGATCGCGTTCCCGTACGGGGCGCGCGCCTTCGGGTCGACAAGCTTCTTCAGTTCCCGCGCCACGTGCGATTCGTCCCCCAGGTCCAGGTACGCGGCGGCTGACGGAGCGGGATGCCCGACACCGGCTGCAAACGCGAGGCCTTCCTCGAACACGCGGCGGTCCTCCGGCGGGAGCGCGGGTTCGAACTCGCCCAGGTTCTTGAGGTCTTGGGTCAGGAGCGGGTCCAGCGCGCTCTTGTCGCACAGCCCCGCGCGGAAGATCCGTGCGAGGGTCTGCGTGTTCAGCTGGCGATGCTGCGCGATCGCGACGACCTCCGCGAGGTCCAGCAGATAGCCGAGGGCGAGCGCGCGGGCGACCGGGGCGACCTCCGCGTCGCCGGGAACGTCCTGCACCCACGCGCGCTCTCGGAGGAAGTTGTAGAGACGAAGCGTGTGCGTGAATCCTTTGGAGGTGAAGCTGCTCCTCGCGCGCGCCGCCATCTCGTCCGGAAAGATCTCGCCGCGGGACCACCGCCGAAGGTCGAGGGTGAGCCGGGTGAGCGGCGTCGGGTGGCCGATCGCCTGCGCAGTCTCGACGGCGATCTGCGGGAGGTCCCCGCCGCCGATCGTCGGCCGGATCTTTGGGAGCGCATCGTCGGAGATGGTCCCTGCGTAGGTCAGGAGCGCGGATCGGCAATCGCCTTTGTTCAGCGCGTCGAACGCGTCGCGGAACGGCATTCCGGAGGCCATCAAGAGAGAGATTGACTCCCCGATGTTCCGCATGTCGTTCTGCTCGTCCTGGTTGTGGTACATCTTCGCCTCGTGTCCCTGGCCCGTCGGGCCGACGTGGAAGATCCCGTCTTTCTGCGAGAACGCTCGGAAGACGTCGAGGGCCCCGTCGAACGTCTCGCGGGGTCCGCCGACGATGGAGACGAGGGTTCCCGCGCGGGCGCGCTTCGGGCCCCCGCTGACGGCGGCATCGAGATATCGCGTGCCCTTCGCGGCGAACCGCTGCTCGTACTCGGGGTCGCGGCGGTGGTCGGAGTTGCCGGACTCGATGACGAGGCCCTCCGTGAGGCCGGCGGCAACGCCGTCACCGCCAAAGAGGACGGATTCGACCTGATGGATGGGCACCGAGACGAGGACGGTGTTCGCTGCGCTCGCGGCGTCGCGCGGGGACGCCGCCAACGTCACGGATGGGGGGAGCTCGTTCTTGGCGGCGAATTCCCTGGCGGTGCGCGGCGAATAGATCGCAGCCAGAACGCCTTGGCGGTGGAGGTGGAGGGCCATCGGGCCCCCCATCTTGCCGAGTCCGATAGCTGCCACACGCCGCGCGCCCACGACACCGCGCCCCCCGGAGCGAGTTCGGAATCGGGTGTGCGACTTGAAGGTTCGCACCGGCGAGACCGGGTGTTCGCGACCATGGTGGCGGCATCCGCGTGAGGTGCCAATGCGCCCGCCGCGCGGTCCGAGATTGGCGGTCTTTAAGCTCCGCGAGAACTTCCGTCCCCAAGCGATCGGATGATTCATGGATAGCCTCGACCTCAAGATCGTGCGGGAGATGGGCTTCCGGCCCTACGGGAACCGGCCCCAGGACCCCGAGGCGTTCAAGCCCTCGTACCTGGCGAAGCGGACGGGCGTGGAGCCGGAGACCGTGAAGGCGCGCCTCGCGCGCATGGAGGAGACGGGGTTCATCCGGTTCTACCAGGTGTATCCGAACTTCCGCCAC
>DATEUK010000153.1:0-6679 GCA_035283165.1 Thermoplasmata archaeon | reverse complement strand
CAGCTCCCCGAGCGCGTCGTAGATCACCGCCACGACCTGCTCCTTGAGCCGCTCCTCGACCTGCGGGGCCGTCGCGAGGCCGAACGTCCCCACGAACTGGTTGATGAAGTTCGACGGCTCCTTGATCCGGTACCGGAACTCCCCGAACAGCCGGAGGTTCACCATGCCGAAGTCCGCGTCGCGGAACTGGTACGCCTGCTTCGACCCGAACTTCCCGTCGAACGGTCGGCGCGCGAGGTAGTACACCTGCGCCTCCTGCTTCACGCCGAAGAGCTTCATGATCGGCCCGATGATTGGCGCATCGAGGCTCGTGAGGGCGTACCGGTCCGGCCGGTCGATGTACGCGAGGGCCTTCCCGTCCCGGAAGAAGACCGCGTACTCGTCCTCGCGAACGACGATGTTGTCGTTGAACCGGATGTTTCGCGGGGCGCGCCACATCAGGTTGTTGCCCTTCGCCACGTCGTCCCACCCGATCGTCGCCATCTCACACCTCCGTGCCCGTGATCGTGAGCATGCGCCGCTTGAACGTGGCCTCCAGGTCCGCGAGGGACTTGCTGATCGCGCGTACGTCGGCGAGGACCTTTTTCCCGTCACCCCCCGCGTCGTCCTCGAGCTGCGTCGCAAGCCCGGCCAGGGAGGCGACCCCGTCCAGAAGGAACGCGTCCCACTCGTACAGCTTCGCGAGCTGCGGCTCGAGAACCTTGACGTCCGCGACGAGGCCCGAATACCCCTGCTCCGCGTGCCGCACCTGTCCTTCCAGGCTCTGCGTCTTCAGGATCGTCGCGCCGAGGGGCTCCAGCGCCTTCAACTGGTAGTTCGAGGAGAGGGTTCCGCGCGCTCCCTCCAGCTGCCCGCGGAAGGCCTTGAGCTTGTTCGCGACCTGGATCCGGAGCATGTTGTCCGCGGTCCGCAAGTCCTCCTTCCGCCGGTAGCCCGCGAAGCCGGGGATGTGCAACTGGATCCGCTTCAGCAGGCCACGGTCTTCTTCGACGCGCTCGCGCAGGTCGACCATTCCGATTCCTCCGATGTGTGGGCTACCGCATCATCTTCGTGACGAGGATGTAGATCCCCGCCACGACCACGAGGAACGGGAGAATCAGGTTCCCGAGAGTCCCGAGGCTGATCCATCCCGCCGAGGCGGCGAACCAGATCACTCCGCCGATCAGCAGGACGAACCCCCAGACGATCCCGCCGCTGCGGGTCAGGATCTCCATGTTCGTCCGGTAGTTGGGATTGACCGCTCGCGAACTCGCCCTCTCCGTCCCCGGTTGTGCCATAGCGACCGTGCGCATGGTGTCCTCACTTAAAAGTGTTCTGGAATTAAAATACGGTGGGGAACCCCCTGGGATGCCCAGCGCCCGGCCCCGGCGGCCCGGTCCCCTCCGCGCTCAAGGGGAAATACAAGGGGGAACATGGCCGCCCGTGCCCCGGCCGCGCGTGGTGCTCGACGCGAACGCCCTGCTCCTCCCCTTCCAGTTCCAGATCAACCTCGATGCGGAGCTCGCCCGGGTCGTGGGCGGCTGCGACGTGTACGTCCCGGCGAGCGTCGTGCGGGAGTTGGAGCGGCTTGCCGCCAAGAGCCGGAGGGCGAAGGCCGCGCTCGCCCTCGCGGCTCGCTACGCCCGGTACGAGACGGATCGACTCGGGGATTTGGCGGTGATCGCGGCCGCCGAGGCGCTCGGGGCGTCCGTGGCGACGAACGACCGCGGCCTCCTGACGGCGCTGCGGGGCCGCGGCATTCCGCGAATCCGGCTTCGGGGGAAGTCCCACCTCGTCCTCGAGCCGTGACTCATTCGGTGCGGAGCTTCGGGTACCGCCACGCATAGAACCCGAGCCTCACGACGAAGACGACCACCGCCAACAGCAGGAGGACCGTGAAGAGGACCTCGCCCTCGGCCCACGTGATCGTGATGAGCCACGCGTGCAGGACGAGGAGACCGGCGAGCAAGGGAACCTGGACCCGAATCTGGCGTCGTTCCTCCGCGGGTCCTTTCGGAGGCCTCCCGACGGTCACGCCGCGGTAAACGTTCCAATAGTGGACGATACGCCATCCGAACAGCGCCATCGCGACCATGAGCCAGCTGGCGAGCATCCAATCCGCCCGACTCACCCTTCGGTACAGGAGCCACACGTGGAGCGCAAGGAGTCCCACGAAGATCGCGATCAAAAGGAGCGCGCGGCGACGCGAATCCACGGCGGCCGCCGAAACCAGCCGCTCGTATTAACCTATCATACATATGGACGATATGGACGACAATATGGACGACATGGCGAACGCGGACGCATGGGACAGGCATCGGGACAGGTGAGGAGTCGGAAGGTGGCAGGAGCCCACAATCCTTATGCGCTGCGCGGGGGATGGTCAGCCCACGAAACCGTACCACGTGGACACGCTGAAGCACATCGCGCTCCTCGGCGGCGTCCGGGGGTTCGTCGCCCTCTCGAGCCGCGAACTCGGGCGGCGGCTCGGGGTCTCCCAGCAGTCCGCGTCCCAGCGGATCCTCGAGCTCCTCGAAACGGACCTGATCCAACGGGACCTGGCGGTGCGTAAGCAGCGCGTCCGGCTCACCCCGAAGGGGGTGGACGTGCTCCGACACGAGCACGCGGACTATACACGGGTCTTCGAGGTCCGCGAGGGCCTCCGGATCCGCGGGACGGTCACGAGCGGGTTGGGCGAGGGCGCGTTCTACATGAAACAGCGCGGGTATAAGGAGCAGTTCCGGCGGAAGCTCGGGTTCGAGCCCTATGAAGGGACGCTAAACCTCCGGATCGGGGACCCGGACTTGGTGGGCCTCGACATCCTGCGCGAGGAGCCGGGGGTTCGGATCGAAGAGTTCTCCGACGCGGGACGCACATTCGGGGGCGCGAAGTGTTTCCCAGCGGCGGTCAACGGCGTGGACTGCCATGTGATCCTTCCGTTGCGCACGCACCACACGGACAACGTGGAGCTGATCGCCCGGGCGCACCTACGGTCGAAGCTCGGCCTTGCCGACGGGGACGTCGTCTCGATCGAAGTGCGGATTTGACCCGCCCGAAGGACGTGCGGTCTCATGGCGTCGGGAACGGCCTGGCAAGGGGGGAGGGTTGGGCCACTGGACGGAGCCGCTTCAGGCGCTCCATGTGCTGACTGCGGTGAAACCGCCACGACAGGGTGGTGGGATCGAACGACCGTCAGCCCACGCGGCAGAGCGCATTCTGGAAGAGCTCGGCGTTGCTGTCCGGTCCGACATGGACACGAGCGGCGGCTCGCGATTCCGGCGGTGCTCCCGCCTCCGGATTTGCTCGTTGACTCCTTCACGGAGCTCAGAGGGAGCGAGTCGCCTTCGTGATGTCCCAGACCTCGACGATGCCCTCTTCCCGGATCCGGTCGAAGTGCCGGTCGTTCGTGACGAGGACGGCCCGTTCCTGCAGGCAGGTCGCGGCATGGAGGACATCCGCGGGGTCGGGAGTGGTCATGAACCGTCGGCAGACGGCCCGGAAGCTTGCGTCGACGCGGACGAATCGTGTCTTCTGGACTAGGGCGGCGACGAGCTGGGACGCGGTCTCGGAACGGAACGCCTCGGCGTACCGGAGCATCTCTTCGAGCCATAGGTCGTTTCCGACGAGCGCGATGTCGCCCCGCCGGAGGACATCGAGGAGGAGGCGAAGCGTGGCGGACTCCCCCGTTGGGTGCTTCACCGCCGCCACAAAGACGTTCGTGTCAAGCAAAAAGGTCCGGGTACCGGCGGCGGGCAAGGGCCTTCATCTCCTTCCGGACCTTCCGGACGATCGCGTCCACGTCCTTCCCGGCGAGCTCCTTCTCCAGACGGCCCGCGATGGCCTCCACATCCACTTTCTGGAGCACCAGCTGACCGTGCTCACCAACCGCCACGAGGAGTTTCGTTCGCTCGTCGATGCCGAGGGCATCTCGGATTGCCTTGGGCAGCACCACGCGCCCGGCGCGGTCCACCGAAACGAGCTCCGCCATCGGCAGCATGATATGCCATGATACCATTTAAGGGATTCGATGGCAGAATCCCATTCCATCCTGTCCCCCTCACAACACGGGCCTTCGGCTTCACGGTGGGAATCCCAAGGGTCACGCGGGTTCGGACCGCCAGCTGCGCATAGGCTGAAACTTCTGTCGTGACTGAACGGCTTGGGGACATCCCGCCGCGGGGGGCCTGATTCTGCCGTTCCATGGCATGCGGGCGATCAAGGACGTCGTCGTCCAGGACCACCGATAGTCACGGGCTGGCGGCGTCGTCCGGCCGCGGGGCGCGGGTCCTCGAGGAGCACCGCCATCGTCCTCGAGCGCTTCCACCCTCGTTTCAAGACGACCGGCGAGAGGGGGAATCCCGGCAAAGCTTCAAGCCGAGCACTCCGCATATAAGCCAACGTCAGGGGGCGCGGAGCGTGCACTTGGGGTTGACCCGGAGAGTCGGCGGTTTCTTCGCTGTGTGGACGGCGTTCGTGATGGTCGCATCGGCCTTCTCCGGTTCCTTCGCGCCGACGAGCGCCCCCCAGCCGGGCCCGCAGGCATCCTACACGGCCTTCCCCACGGCGGATCCGGACGATGGGAAGTTCATGTCCGTCGCCGGCCAGGGTCTCAATACGCTCGCGGGCATCGCGGTGATTGCGTACGTCGGCCTCCCCGCCGGGACTTCTAGTTACGACGTCGGGATCTTCGACGGGGACACGGGGGGCGCGTGGGATTGGGAGAACGACTTCCCTGTCCTAAACTACCGTTTGTACCGGGATCCGCTCAAGAACGGGACCACGGCCGGCTTCGTGACGCAGTGGACGAGTACCGACGCGGTGGACGATGCCTGGTACACGAAGACGTTCTCCACCGACAGCGGCGCAGAGGCTCCGAGCGGGAACTACTTCTATCGGCTGGAGGCAAACTGGGCGAACTCGCAGTCCACCTCGTTCAACAACTTCAAGATCCGGACGACGGGGCAAATCAGTCTACGGGCGGGCGAGGAGTTTGGGTTCACAGGCGGGCCGCAGAACATCCCGGGGGACCCGTGCGTGGGGTCCCCGGACCCGAACCCCGGTGACACGAACGACGCGGGCGCGAATACGTATAACGGGGACTGGCGGTGGTACTTCTACGTGCCCACGGTGCTGACCTCGATCGCGTTCCGCGACGGGGATTCGGACCGATGGGACGATGAGAATTCCCCGGGCCAGCCGGCGGACGACGGCACGGTTTACGGCCCGTGCGCGGAGATCCAGCCCTCGATCTACTACTCCGTCACGGATCCCGAGAGCCACGTCTTCACAAACCCCAACCCGTCCGGAAACGAGGAGTGGGAGGACTTCACGATCGGGCCGAACGCGACCGACGATGTCCGTATCGACTACACGCTCCACCCGGGGCTCTGGCAGATGCGGGTCCAGGGCCAGGATGCCCACAACTTCAACGTCCTACGGGCGAACTTCGAGGTGTACAGCAACACGGATCCCCCCTTCACGGTGAACCCGACGCCCGAGCTGGAACCGGACCGGGAGGCGACGACCCCCGGCGGCGTCACCCTCGACTACGCGCACAAGGTCACGAACCGGGGCGCGCCGAACTCGTACGACCTCTCGGCCTCGTCGGCCCACGGATGGGTCTCGCGGATCTACCACGACGAGAACGCGAACGGTCGCGCGGACCCCGGGGAGCCGCAAGTCACGCAGACACCCACGCTCGACGAAGACGAGACGTACCAGATCGTCGTGCAGATCGACGTCCCCTCCGGGACGGGCACCGTCGACGACCTCATGACCGTCCTCGCATCCTCGCGCACGGAGTGGGCGGTCCAGGACGACGCGAAGGACACGACCCACGTACGGCCGAACAACAGGCCCACCTCCCGGCCGGGCGGGCCGTACTCCGCGCCGGAGGGCTCCACGATCACCTTCGACGGCGGCGGCTCGACGGACTCGGACGGGGACCCCCTGACGTACCGGTGGGACTTCGACGGCGACGGCACGTGGGACACTCCGTCCTCGTCGAACCCGACCGCGACGTTCACGTGGGGTGACGACTGGACGGGCACGGCGCTGCTCGAGGTGAGCGACGGGGAGCTCACGGACACGAGCGGGTCGTCCGTGACGGTGTTCAACGTCGCGCCGACGATCGCGCTCGCGGTCATCCCGTCGGGCGACGAGGCGGACGCCCTCGTCTTCGAGGTCCAGGTCACGGACCCGGGCAGCGACGACATCCTGTACACGTGGTCGGGCGACTGCACAGGCTGGTCCGCGCCCGTCCTGTACCCGAACGATCCCTCGACCGTCCCCGACCCGGACCCGAGTCCTGACGTTCATCCGCGGGACGTCACGGACGCGCAGACGATCGTCTGCGGCGACGATGCCGTCTTCGCCTGGAACTTGAAGGTAGAGGACGACGACGCCGGCATCACGACCTCGGGCGGCACGTTCTCCGTGTCGAACCTCGCCCCGGGGCTGACGATCCTGCCCCCGGATTTCGTCGCGGAGGACGAGGGCGTCGCGTGGACGCTCACCGCCGCCGCCGAGGACCCGGGCAGCGACGACCTCACGTTCACGTGGACCTGGGAGCTCGGCCCCACGGAGAGCACGACGTACTACAACGACGGCGCCTCACCAGACCCGGACGCGAGCCCCGGCGGCACGTTCCCCTTCGCCGCCACGGACTCCTCCACGCACACGTACGGGGACGACGGCAGCT
>DATEUK010000152.1:0-13951 GCA_035283165.1 Thermoplasmata archaeon | reverse complement strand
TGGAACACCTCCTCGTTGATGATGAGCGGGAGGAACATCGTGTTGAACGCGAGGGCGACCGCGCCCTTCGCCACCGCCACGCCCGCGAGCCGCGTGTACGACATCATGTTCGACAGGAGGGAGATGATCTCGAGCGCGCCCATCGGTTCCCCGACGATGAGGAGGACGACGCCCCCGAGGATCCCCCCGACCATCAACCACGGGATCGCGAGCCCCCCGATGATCATGCCGTCCGCGGGGATCCATGCGAGCGGGGGCTGGTCGAAGAAGATGCGGTTCACGACCCGATTCCCGGCGACCTGGCACCCTTCGTTCCACGGCTGGGCCGCGCACCACTCCGGCGTGCGTCCGAGGACGACGAAGAACGACAGGAACCCGATCAGGATCAGGAGCCAGCCGATCTTCGCGATCGCGTGGCGGCGGTTGTGCTTCACCTCGTTCACGAAGCCCACCACGTACCCGAGGCCGAGGTGGATCGACGAGGCCACGACGGACAGCAGGAGGAGGTCGATCACGCCCACGTCCTCCAGCTTGTGGATCGGCGCCGCGTAAGGGATGTCGTACTGGAGGATCGCCGTCCAGCTCACCTCGTCCGGCGCGCTCGGCGGCGGGTGGAACGGGATTCCGAAGATCTCCCCGTACAGGACCATCCCGAAGATGTACGCGAAGAACCCTCCATAGAGGACGACGCGCATGAGGTCCGCGAAGTCCGGGCTGTTCCGCAGCTTCGCCGACAGGGCGAACCCGAGGACGATCATCACGAGGCCGTACCCGGCGTCCCCGATCATGAGGCCAAAGAAGATTGGGAACAGGATGAACAGGAAGGAGGTCGGGTCGAGCTCGCTGTACCGCGGCGTGGAGTACAGCCTCGTGAGGAACTCGAACCGGCGGGCGGGGCCGCGGTTCCGGAGCAGGACCGGCGGCTCCACCTCTTCGTCCCCCGCGGCCTCGTGCAACTCCTTGAGGTCCGTCGCCTCCACGAGGACCCCGGGCAGCGCGGCCAGGGCGGCCGTCATCGGGCCGACCCGATCCGAGGGGACCCATCCATCCACGACGAACGAATGATCAGACACGGCGAATCGGAGCGGGGCCTCCGCCTTCTCGATCTCGACCCCGAGGCGCGCCTCGGTCGCGCGGATGAAGCCCACGTACCGCTCCCGGAGCTTCGCGATCCGGCCCTCGATCCCCTCCAGGCGATCCGTCCACTTGTCCCGATCCGAGATCATGCGGGACAGAGCGTCGCGGGGATCCCCGCCGCCCTCTGGGACGTCGACCTGGGCGAACCCGAACCGCGTCAGGACCTCGCGCGCCTTCGACTCGAAGTCCTTCGGCACGAATGCCGCCACGACGCCGTCGGCGGTGAAGGCACCGAGGTCCTTCGTGATCGCCTCGAGCCCGCGGACCTCCTCCGACACGCGCCCCACGAGGACGGCCAGCGACTCGTACCCGCGATAGGCGTCGAGCGGCAGCGGGAGCGCGGCGAACACGCGCATCGCCTCGATCCGGATGTCGAGGTCCGCGACGAGCCCGGCGGCCTTCTTTCGCGACTCGTCCTCCTCGCGCAGCTGGAGGGCCAGGGCGGCGATTCGCCCGTGGACGTCCTCGACCGTGGCGGCCTCGCCGGGCCCGCCCTCCTCCACCTTCAGGACGCTCGCGATCGAGCGGAGCCGGACCAAGTCCTCGGAAACCGCCGACGCCCGGGGCAGCGGCTTCCCGATGGAGAACACCCCGTCGTCGCCGCGGTGATCCACGATGTGCACGAGCTGGCTGCGATGGAGCGCCTCGATCGCGCCGTCCATCTGGTCCTTGGGCCCCACGACGAGGACCCGCGACATCGGTTCGGGCCTAAGCATCGAGGGCACCCTGGAACTTGGCCACCACGAGCTCCACGGCCCGCTCGACGTTCGCCATTCCCGCAGAGCGAAGCGCGTCCGCCTCCCGGCGTCCCTTCGCGAGGACGGACTCGCGGTCCCGCGCGATCTCCGCTTCCGCCGCCCGGACCACCGACGCGGCGCGCTCGTCGGCCTCCCGACGGAGCCGCTCCTGGAGCTCCAGGCTCTCCCTCCGAGCGTCGCGGACGATGCGGTCCCTCTCGCGCGCCGCCGCCTCTTTCATCTCGCGGATCTCGGCCTCCGCGCGCTTGATTTCTTCGAGCGTTTCCGCTTTGTTCAAGGGGGACCCGCGCGCCCATCGCTGAGACGTTCTTAAAGGTTTGGAGCGTCCCGCGCATATGGAGGATTCGCGCTCCGCGATCCCCGAAAAAATGCGGTCCATGCACCCCATCGGCCAAGCGCGAGGGGCCCGCTAGACAACCTTAAAGCATCGCCCCGTTTTACGTCGGCCGTTCGACGTGACTTGAGGCGGGTAGGATGAGGTCGCGAGCGGTTCTATCTGCGTCGGTCGCCGCCTCGCTTCTCTCGCTCCTCGTCCTCGGCGTCCTCGGGTCGCCCCCCGCCTCGGCGCAGGACGGCGGCATGGATCGGCTGTACGTCACGATTCACGCGACGTCGTCAGGAATCAACCCCGTGTTCGTCCGAAATCTCATCGTGGTCGGAGCCGTCCCGACGCTCGTGAACGTGACCGTCATCAACGACGACCCCCTAGCCATGGAACATTCCTTCTCGATCGGGACTGCCGCGGACCCTCAGGACAAGATCGTGGACACGGGGACCTTTCCGGCGGGGCTGACGCGGTATGTGGAGTTCATCGTCTGGGAGAATACGATCGAATCCGGAGGTCGGAACGAGACGGCGGAGGCCGCCGCCGGCGGGGGGATTCGCTTCTACTGCATCCCCCATCGGGTTGCAGGGATGGTCGGCCGAATCGTGATCGGAGGGCTACCAGCGACCGCGGAGGAGGCGCCGGAGAAGGGGGTCTTCCTCCGCGCGTACTGGATCGGTGTCCTCGGGATGGCGGGGACGCTCCTCCTCATCGGCATCTCCTATTTCGTGATCAAGAGCTCCAGCCGCCATTTCACGGATCACCACGAGCACATCCGGAGGGGCGGCCCGTGACCCGCCTGATCCGTAGCGACGCGACCGTGCGCCCGCTCTCCGTGAGCGTCGTGATGGGGGCGCTCGCCATCATCGTCCTCTTCTTCTCCGCTCTATTCGTGCTCGTCGGGATCACGATCCCCACCGCGTTCACGGGGAACGAACAGATCGCGATGACGATGTGGTTCGGGATGGTCTTCGTCGTCCTGGCGGTGATGCTCGACCTCTACCGCAAGTACTACGTGCCGGACGAGCTGATCCACAAGAAGCGGCGCCCGAAGATCGTGCTGCGCCGGGAGTTCCGCTGATGGCGCGCGACGAGCGGTTCCCGGACGAGATCGGGATGGACCGCCGCGCGTTCGTGAAGGCCGCGGTGGGCATCGGCGCCGTCGGACTTACGGGGTCCCTTGTCGCCTCCGGCGCGAGCCTCATCCCGCCCGTGCTCCAGCCAGAGGGGGAGGTGAACGAGGGGTTCGTCTACGCTCGGGCGGACACGCCGAACCCCTTCGGCTTCGACGAGTTCATCGGGCAGAACGCGAGGACCGAGCACTTCACGGAGACCTGGGCCGGGGTCGCCACGCTCTGGCGGGCGCTGTTCAACGAGGTGGGGGAGCAGATTCCCGCGACCGGGTTCCCCGTGCTGCTGATCAAGGTCGATCCGTCCCTCCTGCGGGTTCCGGCGGAGTGGACGGGGGACCACTATTTCGCCGACGAGGGGATCGTAGCGATCTACGACCGGTGCGTCCACCTGTGCTGCTTCCCGCAGTGGCACATCGACAAGCTCCCGCCGGCGTACCAGGACTATGAGGCCGCCCGCGTGCCGCGGACGTTCCTCGCGGGCGAGGACCCGATCTGGTGCCGATGCCACAACTCCCAGTACGACCCCGTGACGCTCGTCTGGGATGTCCACCCGAACGGGACCCTGTACGTCGGGGCGAACATGGCCCATGGGCCGGCGACGCGCGGGATGCCGGCGGTGTCGATCGAAGACTCGGGAGGGGAGATCCTCGGCCGGAGATTCGCGGCCGCCCCGCCGGAGGCACCCGCCGACGTCGTGACGCGGCTTCGCGGCAATCGGGCCGCGGTGTTCCGCGACTGGTACTTCGCGTACTGCAGGTGACGCATGCCGCGCGAGTCCCTGATCGGTCGGATGTATCGGAAAGTGTTCGGGTACCTCGCCTCCCGGTTCCCGCCGACCCCTTGGTCGGACCTGACCCGGCGCACCGTGGAGACCGTGCAGCGACAGGTGCCGCGCTCCCACGCCGAGAAGTACGAGCTGAAGACGATCTGGTACTGGTACCCGCTGTACTGCCTCGGCGGCATCTCCTTCGTCGCGTTCATCACCCTCACGATCACGGGCATCCTGCTCGGCTTCTACTACATCCCCGACGGCACAATCGAGTACACGTTCAACCAGGAGGTCACGAGCCGCGCGTACCAGAGCATGCAGTTCATCATGAATGACATCCCGTTCGGCTTCATGATCCGCGGGATGCACCACTGGGGCGCGCACATCATGATCGCCGCCGTCTTCCTCCACATGATGCGCGTCTACTTCACGGGCGCGTACAAGAAGCCCCGCGAGCTCAACTGGCTCCTCGGCGCGGTCCTGATGATCATCACGCTCCTGTTCGGGTACTCGGGATACGTCCTGCCCGCGAACGACCTGTCCCGCGCCGCGGCGACGATCGGGATCAACATGACGAAGGCGGCGCCCGGCCCGGCGTGGCTCGGGCAGTTCGCCACGATGCTCCTGTTCGGCGAGCCCGACCCGACCGGTTTCTACATCATCCGGATGTACTGGCTGCACGTGTTCGTCCTTCCCCTCGTCGGAATCCTCCTCATGATCGCGCACATGGCGCTCGTCTGGATTCAAGGGGTCGCGGAGCCCCACTGAGGTCCCCATGCAGATCGAGGCGGTCCGGGAAGGCGTGTTCGAGGGGAAGCCGGGGTTCCCCATCCAGTACGGGCCGGAGCGGACGGACCACCAGCCCGGGATCCCGTTCTGGCCGCACGAGGTGTACCGCGACCTCGTGATCGTGTTCATCCTCGTCGCGATCATCTTCTTCATGTCCGCGCTATGGACGCCCATCGTCGGGCCGTCCGCGAACCCGGCGGTGCAGCCGTTCAGCGTCCCGGACTGGTACCTCCTGTTCTCGTGGGGCCTGCTGAAGATCGCGGACCTGTTCCCGGAGGGGAGGATCCCGGACGGCCTCGGCGGGACGATCAACGTGGACGCCGCGTTCTGGGGGGACGTTCTCAGCCTCATCCCGATCCTGCCGATGTTCCTCATCCCGTTCATCGACCGGGGCCGCGAGACGCGGCCCGCGAAGGCCCCGATCCGGTCCGCGGCGGGGATGTACATGATCGCCTTCGTGTTCTTCGCGTCCGTGTACGCGACGAACGACCGGATCATCGCCACGTGGTCCTTCGTCCATGACGACATGCTGAAATGGTTCTTCATCGTGCCGCCGATCCTCGTCGGCATCGCATCGTACGTGGGAATCCGCCGCCTCGGGTTCCGGGACATGTACTGGTGGCTCGTGGTGTCCGTCGGCGCGGCCTTCACCCTCGTCACGACCGTGGCGATCCAGGTGTTCCTCCTCGGCCCGTGGGGCGCCGACGGCATCGACCCCGTCACCCGTCTCGGGCACCTCTTCGGGAACGCGAGCGGACAGCCGCTCTTCTGGTTCGTCCTCATCGTGATCGTGTACACCGGGATCCTGTTCTTCGCGACCGCGCTCCTGCGGGAGCGGAAGGCGAAGGGGATCGTGATGATCGCCTCGCTCGCCACCTTCTTCCTCGTCGCCGGCCTCGTGAAGTTCTTCGCGGACACGAACCCGACGGGGAACCTTCTCGCGCTCCGCGTCCTCGCCTATCACGGGAACTGGTTCGTCGCGCTCCCGCTGTTCGCCCTGATCACGTTCTACGTCGGGACGCGGACGCCGTACTCGACATACGAGTATCTTCTGAACGAGTGCTACCAGTGCGGGAAGTGCCACACCGTGTGCCCGGTCACGAAGGTCGAGGACGACGCGCTCGGCGGCCTGAACCTCGTGTACAACACGTTCAAGAAGCAGCACGACGGCGTCCCGCTCTGGACGTGCCTCGCGTGCGACGCGTGCAGCGCCGTGTGCCCGTTGGACATCAAGTACAGCGACTACATCCTGGAGGAGCGGAGCAAGGCGATGGCGCCGAAGACCGCGGCGGACCGCGGGAGGCACGCGGGATGATCCCCCTCGACCCGGAGTACGGCCCCGCGCGGACGATCCCCCACCCCGTGATGTTCCGCGTGCTCGATGCGGAGGCGGACGACGTGGCCGTCCCCGCGGAACTCCCCGTCGCGAGGGGCGCCGAGTGGGCGTACTACCCGGGGTGCATCGACTACTACGACCAGGAGATGCAGTTCTCCCACCTGAACTACGGGGACACGGACCATGGGATCATCTTCGACTCGTCGATCAAGCTCCTCAGGGCGGTCGGGATCGAGCCCGTGATCCTCGACCGTTCGTTCATGAAATGCTGCGGCCACGACCAGCTGTGGCAGGGGAAGGTCGACGTCTTCCAGAGGATGCGGGACTACAACACGAAGATCATCAAGATGCTCGGGGTCAAGAACCTCGTCACGAGCTGCGCGGAGGGGTACCGGACGTTCAAGCTCGACTACAAGCTCGACGGGGTCAACGTCGTGCACATCACGCAGACCCTGTACGAGCGGGGGCTTCGCCTCCCGCCGCCGAAGGACGGGCGCACGATCCGGGTCACGTACCAAGACCCATGCCGGTCGTGCCGCCAGATGCCCGTGGACCCGATCTACGAGGAGCCGCGGGAGCTGATCAAGCGCGTGGAGAATGCGGAGCTCGTGGAGCTGAAGACGTTCCGCGCGGACGCGCAGTGCTGTGGGGTCGCGCAGATGATGTACTGCAACGACAAGACGAAGGGCCTCACCGCCTCGCGGATGCAGGAGGCGAAGGAGCTCGACGTCGATTACCTGCTCACCGCGTGTCCCAAGTGTCTTACGCATTTCGGCTGCCTGCACCATGAGAACCGGTGGAAGCCGGAGGAGGAGCGGTACCGGTACCGCGTCGTGGACATCACCCACTTCCTCGCGGAGCGGTTGGAGGGCGAGACCGTCGGGAAGCCCCCGTCCGTGATCCCCCGGGAGGCGGACCCGCGGCTGAAGGGCCAGAAGGCGGTGGAGTGACGTGGCAGCAGCCGCGAAGGCCGCACCGGTGCTCGACTACCACGCGCGCGTGCGCCAAGGGGACCTGAAGCTCGCGGAGGATCGGTACAAGAAGTTCTTCCGGATGCGGGCGACCGAGTTCATCCGCGGGAAGGGGAGCTTGGCCGTGGTGAGCGACCCGATCTGCATGGGGTGCACGCACTGCTTCGACAACTGCGCGTTCGAAGCGATCGACATGGTGGACCGGAAGTTCACGCTCCCGGAGCTCACGTACACGTCGCGGAAGGCCGCGATCATCACGGAGAACTGCGTCGGGTGCGAGAAGTGCGCGATCGTGTGCCCTGTGGACGCGATCACGATGATCCCGAAGGATGGGTGGGACGTCCGCGACGGGCGCCTCGTGCAGGTGGAACCTCCGCCGTCCATCGAGAAGCCGTTCTTCCAACCGCCGAAGCCGGGCGAGCCTCGACCCCCGATGGACGCGGAACCGTTCGTGATGTTCCGCGAGGAGGCGAAACAGGCCGCGAAGGCTCAACCGCCAAAGCCTGTGGCGGTGTCGCCGAGCCCGACGCCGAAGCCCGCGGAGGCGCCGCAGTCTGCCCCGCCCGTTCCGGTCGCTTCCGCTCCACTGCCAAAACCCGCGCCGACTGCGGCACGACTTGCTCTGACCTCAGACGAGATCCGGCGGTTGCGGGAAGAGGCTCGGAAGCGGGCGTTGGCGGCGAAGGAGACGGAGGCGAAGGAGGGATGACGGAGACCTCCGCCGAGCCTCCGCGGGCGCTCAAGATCGCGAAGCGGATGACGTCCCGTCAGGAGATGGAGGCGATCAAGACGATGCCACGCCTGTCGCGCTTGATCCTCGTGCTCAAGATTGCGGGCGTCGTCTTCCTCGCGATCGGGCTCGAGGGCCTCGTGACCGCGAACGCGTGGCTGGCGGTGCCGTTTCTCGCGCTCGGGCTCCTGGTCTCGTTCCTCCCGCTGCAGGTGCGGTTGAACGTGTGCGCGCGGTGCGGGCTGAAGCTCGACCTCGGCCAGGCGATCTGCCCGCGGTGCGGCGTCCCGAACATGTGACCTGCAAGTCCCCGCTCCCGGGCTCCCCGGGGAGAGCCGCTGGCCCTCGGCAGCTTCCGGGACTCCCTACTTGCCCCTACATTCGTGGAGTCCGCTTGAGAACCCGATACGCAGAGAGGGCAACGCCCGCCACCAGGATTCCGAGATCGACGGCCGTCCCCAGACCTAGGATGGGCGGGATCGCGAACAGCCCGGTGAAGAAGGAGAGGACCCCCGTCCCGGCCTCTGCCACGACAAAGGGCAGCGCGGTGACCGCGAACGCGCGCACCCGAGGACGGGCGCCGGCGGGTGACGGAGCCCGCTGCGACGACCATGCGCCCACCGCTGCGAGGGCGAATGCGAACCCCGCTGCCACGACGGGTTTCCAGTTCGACTCCCGCACGGGCGGGGGCGGCTCGCCTTCAATTTCCGCGGACACTGTGCGCTCCGCCTCCGTATTGTTCAGGTTGTCGACGGAGCGGAACCCAATCGTGTGGCCGCCCACCGCAAGCTGGAGCGGACTGGCGTATGTCGTCCACCCACCGCCGTCCAGGCGGATCTCCGTGCGCGCGACGCCGCTGCCCGCGTCCGCGGCCGTGA
Organism: Thermoplasmata archaeon; assembly: GCA_035283165.1. Lineage (GTDB taxonomy): Archaea > Thermoplasmatota > Thermoplasmata > RBG-16-68-12 > EA-27 > EA-27. The sequence goes on along the minus strand of DATEUK010000152.1, from coordinate 5,125 downwards.
AAGCGAACGTCACACCTCGAGGATACCGCCCGTCCACGCGGGATGGCGTCGTGGTTGGCGGCGTGTCGTCAACGACGAGGGTCCGAGACCGAACGGCCTCGATGCCGCCCGCGAAGTCCTCGCTGTACCACTCGAGGAGGTGCGGCTTTTCCCCCGCGAGACGGAAGGGCGCGGTTTCGTCGTAGTCGACCCAGGGTCCCCCGTCCGCGCGGTACATCCTGGTGCGTATTCCCAGGGTGCTCCGGTCCACTGCCGACAGCGAAAGGGGCGTGGCAGACGTCACGTACGTCAGCGTTGCGTCCCATCGAGGATCGCCGATCTTGAGCGTCGTCTCGGGGGGCAGGGAGAATCCGACCTGGACCTCCAGGTCACGCTCCGATTCACGGTTGCCGAGATGATCCTCTGAGCGATAGCCGATGCGGTGCGAACCCGCAGAGAGCGCGAACGGTGCCCCGTAGATGAGCCATGCGCCGCCGTCGATGCGATATTCGCTTCGTGCGACCCCACACCCCGTGTCGAGCGCGGAGAGCGCGAACTCGGTCCATGTCGTGAACGGGCCCACGGCGGGCGAGATGGCGGTGGTCGGCGGCGTATCATCGACGACGAGCTCGGTCGTCGCCGGCATCTCGACGTTGCCGAGCCGGTCCAGGGATTGCACGTCGACCGAGTGGAAACCGTCGCCGGAGAGGGTGAACGGCGCGATATAATCGATCCACGGACCCGCGCCCACGCGATATCGCGTGAGGTCGACCCCGACGGGAGTCTCGCCCCCGTCGGCCGAGGCTAGGCCCAGCGCCGTCGCGGAGGTGATGTACGTGTCGCCCGCGACATGATTTGGGCTGCCGACGGTCATGGTGGTCGCCGGGGGCGTGTCGTCGGCGCGAACGATGATGCTTTGGGTCGGTTCGACTACCCCCAAGTGGTCCGCGCTGAACCATTCGAGGACGTGCTCTCCCTCCCGACCCATGCCGAACGGACCCGTCGACGCGTAGTCCGTCCACGGATTCCCGTCCACGCGATACAGGGTCATCGCGATGCCCGCCCCGCCGCGGTCGATTGCAATCAGGCGAAACGGCGTCCGGGTCGTGACGTACAGGACGGCGGACGACACTTTTGGATACCCGACGTCGAGGATCGTCAAGGGGCCGGGGCCGCGGACGGTCACGTGGACGTCGGGAAACGGCATCTCCCGATGCTCCCCCCGCCAGTTCAAGTAGCTCGCGCGGGATTGCGGGAACACGCTGGTCGGGACCTCGCCGGCGCGGCCGGAGGTGACGCGAAATGCGACGGACCACGCGTCGCCCACCTTGAGTACGGAAAGGTTCCACTCCAAGATCGTGTTCCCGCTGCCATCCACCGCTACGAACTCCGGGTTCCTCGGGGCACCTGTGACAGGGTCGATGAACGTCCCGGGAACGTAAGCGATGTGCGGTGGCAGCACGTCGCGAACCATGGGATCGGGATCGGAGAGGTCCGCGTCCCGTGCCGCCTGGTCCAAGGGGGTAACGAGCGCGAGGATCCCGGAGAGGATCGCGTCCGCCATGAAGTCGGGTGTCCCGAGCTGGGTGAAATACCCTGCGCCCGCCAGGGCGGTCCGGTTGAAGGCCGAGAGCATCACCGCGTTGTCGCCACACGCGATGGCGTTCGTGTGGATTCCCCGGACCGTGTAGGCCCACCGGGCGACCTCGACCAGGTGTGCGTCGTCGTGCGTGGGCGCGTCCCCGATGAGCACCATGATCTTCGCGGTCTCACCCTGTCTCCAGGTCAGGTTGGCGGCCATCTCAAGCGCAATATCCGCATCCTCCGGCCAGTCCCCGCCTCCACTCGCCACGAGCGCGTTCAGGGCGGACTTGAACCTGGCCACGTCCGCCGTGAGGTCGAGGTCGATGTCGATCTCGTCCGAAGCCTCATCTCCGTAGCTCACGAGGCCGAACCGGACGCTTGTTGTTTCCGCCAGCAAGCGGTCCGTGATGGCGTCGACATCGGCCTTCGCCTGGTTGATCCACGAACCCATCGAACCGGTGTCGTCGATCACGAACACAACATCCGCCGCGCCCGCCTCCCTGCCCGGAATCGCCACGCCGGCTCCTTGCAGGGAGAGGGTGATTGTCGTCTCCTCCTGACCTCCCGACCCCCGAAGGTCGATTGTGTCGGGGGTCGCTGTGCGGTCCACAACCAGAGAGGGAGCGACCAACGTGGTGACATACGCGGCGTCCGAGCCCCCCGCGGATGCGAGGGCATCAACTCGCGTGACGACGCTGTCTTCGGGAGGGGGTGCCGCCGGGAGTCCCACTCTGATCACGACGGCCACGGATTCATCGGTCGTCCCTCGGGCATCGAGGACGACATCGGGGAGGGAATCCCCATCCGAGTCGTCGACGAGAGTTACCCCATCCGGCGCGAACGCGGCGACGCTCCACCCGGGGGGCGGGACGCTCCAGTCCAGATCCACGAGCACCGCGAAGGTCTCGCGATTCTTGATCGTCAGGTTGAACGGCACCGTCTCCCCGAGCGCGCCACGCCCGGTCTGCGAGGGAAGGATGGTCACGGTCGGTCTGCTCGGGGCGCAACCGAATTGCCACCCGGCATTGGTCGACGTCGCGTCGTCGAATCCCTGGTGCGTTCCGTTCGCGGATGGGACGCGGCACACGCTCGTCCCCTCCGGGTGCAGCGAGTTCCAACCGACCATGTCCCACAGGGCCGCGTCGGGGGCGTACAGGTAGAGATTGTCTCCGGAAACGCGTAACGCGTCGAAGAAGGCCGGCGCTTGATTGTAGGTCACGAGGGCATATGGATCGGCGGGGGAAAGGGTGAGCCCCGCCAACGGGACTTCGGTTCCCCCGACGACCCGGAACCCACTCACATCGAGAGAGGCGGATCCTACGTACGCGACTTCGACGAACTGCTCGGCCTCTCGACCCGGGAGGGCGTTGAAGAAGGCTTCGTTGAGCACCAGGAGGGGTGCGGCGTCGACCCCCGCGCCGTCGTTTCGCGTGCCCAGGGTCGGCGTTGGGTCCATGGCCCACTCGGACGTGTACGACCCCCCATCGAAGTAGCGAGCACTCCCAACGCTCGGCAGCGGGTCCGGGACGGCGCCCTGCTGTCCGTAGCGGACGACGTCTGCGACCCCTTGGGGACCGCGGATTTGGAGTGTGCCTCCGTTATCATCGAGGCGGAAGCCCGGCGGAGTGAGGTCCGCCCCCATCGTATTTCCGACGACACGATGCTCACCCGGGCGGAGGACGCCAAGGGGGGAGAGATCGTACGGGGTGCCATCGACGACCAGCTGGAATCCGCTCACGTCGGCGTCCACCCACCCCGTGTGCGCGATCTCGACCGCCTCGTCCGAGTCTGGGGAGTCCTGAAACTCCGTGACACGGAGGGCATAAGCCGAGACCCCGTTGTAGAGCGCGAAGTAGATGTCCGAGCCGCCCCTGCGCTGGTCCTGCCACACCATGGAAAGGTCCCAAGCGGTCCCCGCTGCGTCCGGGCCGCCCTGTGCGGTTCCGCTTGCCCCGGAGTCGTCCACCCGGGCGTCGTTGTTCGGGGCGCAGGGCACGGGGCAGTCCCCCCAAGTCGCTCCGTCGTCTTCCGACCCGGAAGCAAAGATGTCCGCGTCCCCGTTCCGGGAGTCCTCCCAGACGACGAACGGTCGGCCTGCCACCACGGAGACGGACGGCATCCTCGGCAGGGACCCCGAAGCCGCCGGCGCATCGTCCACGCGGACGGGAGCGATCCACAGTTGGCCCGCGTTCGGCGAGGTGGAGGACACGATTCTCGCAGCGCCCGCTTGCTCCGAGGTCCAGACCGCGAACGCGCGCCCCCCCGCCGTGAGGGATACGTCGGGGGAGACGTACGACTCGCCCGGGGCCCCCCACGCGATGTCGGAGTAGGCCCACGACGTTCCTCCGTTCGAAGACCTGCCGGAAACGACCCGTGTAACGGTGTTGAAGACTACGTCGACTTGACGCCAGAGGACGAGGACACGACCCGGTTCGGCCGCGGTCACCGAAGGTTGGAAGGCATGCTGCTGTGCCCCCGCCGTGCTGATCTGTACGTTTGGCGACCACGACGCCCCCGACGTTGTGGAGCGGGCGAAGTACACTTGGTCCGATGACGACGGATTCCGCTTGTCCTCCCACACAACGTAGACAACGCCGTCGGCGTCCACGGCGACTCGAGGGCGCTGCGCCTGGGCGAAGCCCGCATCGTCGTCGATGCGGACGCTCGCACCCCACGTCCGCCCGCCGTCGTCCGAGGCGGCTGCGAAGATATCCCGGCTGCCTCTCCGATCGTCCCGGTACACGACAAAGACTCGGGTACCGCTCACATCTACCGCGAGGTCGGGTTCCGCACTGTCGACCCCCGCGGCGGCGTCGTCGACTCGGACCGAAGCGCTCCAGGATTGGCCGCGGTCTGTTGAACGCGCGTAGGAGATGCCGTCCGTTCCATCCCGAGGATCCACCCAGACCACATGGATCACGGCGTCATTCCCGACGGCCACGCGGGGGGCACGGGCGGGCGAGTCCGTGTCGTCCACAAGAACACTCGGACCTGTGAACGTGACGGTGATTGCCCCGGCGTCCCTAGACGGGAGGAAATAGCCAAAGCCCGCGACGCACAGGACCGCCGCCAAGAGCAAGAGGGGAGCGCGCGCGCTGGCCAAACTCGCAAGTCCAGCCCGCGGGGGCACGTCGATCCCCTCCGGCCTCGGCGGAGGAGAGCAGCGCGCTAGGAGATAAGTCTTCCTGGTGCGTCTGTACCAGGCGGTAACGCTCTTCCCGCGAGTGTATCGCTGGGACGCCCTCTATCAGACACGCGAAGGCGGCCGGCGCACCCCGACCTCGAGCTACTGCGAACTCTACGCTTCTCCGCCGGGGAACAGGTCGATGGGCTCTCCGACGAGGCTCGCCGCCGGTTCGATCGCGTTGGGCACGTCCAACGCCGCCTCAAGGTTCAGGAACAGGTCGCAGCGCCTGCGGAAGTTCGCGTCTTCCTCCCAGAGGGATGCAAGCCGCGAATCGAACGCGGAGTCCCCCATCCCCCGGACGATGTCGGCAATCCCGCGGGACAGGTCATAGATCCGTGACGGCTCCTTCGCCGCCTCGAAGTACGGGGACACGTA